>JAQBOY010000109.1 GCA_028287805.1 Mucilaginibacter sp. | reverse complement strand
AGCTTACTTGTCATTCTGAACGGAGTGAAGAATCTTCTTCAGGAGAAAAGTAGGCGTAATACTTATAAAGCGAAGAAGGCCCTTCTCCACTGTTGGCGGATCAGGATAACAAAAAGATCTTGAGCTTACTTGTCATTCTGAAACGGAGTGAAGAATCTTCTCCTCAAGAAAAATAGGCGTAATACTTATAAGTGAAGAAGATCCATCGCTATCGCTCGAGGATGACAAAAAGATCTCGAGCTTACTTGTCATTCTGAACGGAGTGAAGAATCTTCTTCAGGAGAAAAGTAGGCGTAACACTTATAAAGCGAAGAAGATCCTTCTCCGCTGTTGGCGGATCAGGATGACAAAAAGATCTCGAGCTTACTTGTCATTCTGAACGGAGTGAAGAATCTTCTTCAGGAGAAAAGTAGGCGTAATGCTTATAGCGAAGAAGGATGACAATTGCTTTTACTCATTTTGACCTTTAAGATCCTTAATTAAAAAAATCGAAATGGCATCAGCGCTATTCTTTTACCACCACCCCATCCTTCATCACCATTTTTACTTGTTTTACTAATTTAATGTCCTCTGCCGGATTGCCATCTACCACAACAATATCCGCTAAATAACCCGCTTTAATATTGCCTGAATTTTTTAAACCAAAAACTTCCGCGTTAACAGCAGTAGCCGACCGAAGTACATCTATTGGTTTCATTCCATACGCTGCCATCAGGACCATTTCACGTGCATTATCGCCATGCGGAAAAACACCTACATCGCCGCCCATTACTATAGTTACCCCGGCTTTCATGGCTTCAGTAAAAATATAATGCTTCTTTTTAACACCTGCCGGGTCAGGATCAATGCCCTTTTTCCAGCCCCGGTAACTTGAAATAGCTTCTGTTGCCGAAATAGTAGGACATAATGCTACACCTTTTTCTTTCATTAGCTTAAACACTTCGGGCGTACCGCCATCACCGTGTTCAATGGTGGCTACACCTGCTGCTATTGAACGGCGCATACCTTCCTCCGTTCCGGAATGTACCACTACCATTCTTCCACTGCTTTTGGCAACCTGCACAGCTGCTTTCAACTCTTCTTCGGTAAAAGTAGGGGCAGTGGCTCCATTTAATCCCCAGCCATAATCGGCATATACTTTTATTACGTCAGCGCCATGGCCAATTTGTGAACGTACCACGTGGGTTATACCTTCTACACCGTCGGCTTCTTCACCACCTTTAATAATTGCAGCTCCTTCCACATCACTTTTAGGTCCGTAACTTCCTGTTGCAACAATAGCACGCGTGGCTACCAACATCCTGGGCCCTGGTATAATGCCCTTATTGATAGCTGTTTTTAAACCTACATCATCATAAGCCGCACCTTCGGTGCCCAAATCACGAACAGTGGTAAATCCAGCCATTAAAGTTTCTTTGGCATGTACTACAGCACGGGCGGTTCGCTCGGCCCTGCTTTCGGTTAATACCTGGTCGTTCCAACTAACTTCATTGTAGGGATGTAAAAACATGTGCGAATGCCCCTCAATAAATCCGGGTAATAAGGTTGTTCCCTTCAGCTCAATTATTTTGGCTGATGGCGGAGCCGTTATTGTGCCCGGTTCGCCGGCAGCTTCAATCTGCTTTCCCTTCACCAACACCCACCAACCTGCATGCATCTGCTGTCCGTCAAAAACACGGTCGGGTTTAAATAGTGTATAAGTATCATTTGCTTGTTGTGCAAAAAGGTGCGTGATTGATAAAAGAATAAAAAAGGTAAAAAGTATTTTTTTCATATTATTCTCCGGCTTGCTTAAGGGCTTTTGTTATAGTCAAACATAATTAATTATTGTCTGAATCAGAATTTGTATGATTATGAATTAACAGCATGCTTATCTCATTCAAATCCTGTAAATTCTGATTCAGACAACTATCTTTGCCACTCATGGAAACTCCACCCTTTTTACAAGCGATTGCAGTAAGTAAGTTATATCCCGGTGAGCGGTTGGCGGGGGTAAAAAAAACCAGTCTGACCATACAACCAGGAAAGATCACAGCTATAATAGGCGAAAGCGGTAGTGGAAAAAGCACCTTGTTACGTTTGTTATATGGCGTGCTTTCGCTGGATGAGGGTGAGGTGCAGTTTAAAGGCGAACGGATATGGGGACCAGAAGAAAAGCTGATACCCGGCCACGATGCCATGAAAATGGTAACCCAGGATACCGACGGATTAAATGTTTTTGCCAAAGTATGGGATAATATAGCTGTACTTTTACCCAACACTGATGTTAAGGCTAAAGAAAAAAACACAGAGCAGGTTTTAAACCAGCTTAACATGTTACGTTTGGCCGAAAAGCGGGTAGCCGACTTAAGCGGGGGCGAAAAACAACGTGTAGCTATTGCGCGTGCTTTAATAACACGGCCCGAAGTGTTGTTATTAGATGAACCATTTAACCAGGTTGATACCTCGTTTCGCGAAGGATTACAGCAGGATATAAGACAGATAGTAAAAGAAACGGGACTAACGGTGATCATGGTATCGCATGATCCGGCCGAGGTGCTATCTATGGCTGATGAATTGCTGGTATTAAAGGAGGGTGAGATTTTAGAAGCAGGACATCCGAAAAAATTGTATCAAAACCCCGAACATTTATATACGGCCTGTTTACTCACTAACTGCAATATATTAAGTAATAGCGAAGCCATGCTTTGCGGTATAACCAGCGTAAAAGAATATATAGTTATATATCCCGAATGGGCAGCAGTTACTAATAGCTGGACCCGCAAAGATTGGACAGTAAAGCAAATTTTATTTAAAGGCAACTATGAAGACTTGCTATTAGAAAAAAATGGCGTTACCCTTCGGGTATGGAATAACCGGCAGGAGAAATATCATACAGGAGACATGGTGAATTTGAAAATTCATAAACATATTGGATATTAATGCAATTTGCCCAATCCTTCTACAAAATTTAATCCTGTTAATCCTTTTTAATTAAAATCAATCAAAATATTAAATGCCATTATGCTGGTATTAATATTAAATTTTATTGTTATGAAAAGGAAATTTTTTGCGTTTTCATTGCTAATAGCCGCTTTTGTATCGGTAACTTCAGGATGTTATGTTGGATATGGTTACCCGCATAGATATCATCATGATCGTTATTATAATCATGATCGTGATCGCTATGACCACCGATATTAATAAATATTTAAAATTAACAAAAAAGGCACTGACTATATCAGCGCCCTTTTTTTCATCCTACCCCCGTTCCTGTTTAATAAACAATAGGAGCTGATAATGATAAGGTATAATACTCAGGTAAAAAATACTTTCTGCACTACAACTTAGCAAGCGCCGCTTTTATTCGCGGTATCATTTGTTGTATATCCTCCAGTGTGCTTGCACCAACAGATGCCCTGAACCAGTTTACCTTATTATCTGTTCCGAATGCAGAAAAAGGCACAAATGCTACACCTGCTTCTTTAATGAGGTAAAAGTTGACATCTGTCGAATTTTTCAGCAAGGTGCCATCCTGCGTGGTTTTACCGGTATAATCTACTTTAATTGTTAAATATATAGCACCCATAGGAGCAATGGAATCTACATTAAATCCTTCGGCCTTTAATTGCTGAAAGCCTTCATGCAGCGCTGTTAAGCTGGCTTGGATCCTTGATTTTAAACTATCCAGGTAACTGTCAACCGTTGTATCATCCATAATATATTTTGCCATAGCAACCTGCTCTGCCTTTGGCGACCATGCACCCATATGGCCTACAATAGCCTTCATGTTGGTAATAATATGTTCAGGACCAAAACCCCAGCCTACACGTACACCCGTTGCGGCGAAACATTTAGAAGATCCATCAACAAATATTACATAGTCCTTCAATTCAGGTCTTAGGCTAACAGGGTTATAATGTACATGATCTCCAAAAGTTAATTGCGAATAGATCTGGTCGTATAAAAGGTATAATGGTTTATCACCAATTGCCCGCGATTTATTTTCTTCAATCACCAGGTCGCATATTTCTTCCAGGTCCTTTTTGTCAAACATGGTTCCTGTTGGATTTAACGGCGAACATAAAGCCAGCAAAGCCGCGCCTTTAATATACGGGCGTAGCTCATCAGCCGTAGGCATAAAATTATTTTCGGGCTTGGTTTGCACAATAATAGCCTCAGAGCCGGTCAGATCACAGTAATGGTTATTGTTCCATGACGGAGCCGGGAAAACAACTTTATCACCAGGATCAACAATAGCCATATACGCAGAATGGATTAATGGCCTTGATCCGCCGGATATTAATATCTGTTTAGCCGAATAGTCGAGCTCATACCTGCTTTTTAAAAAAGAAGATACACTTTCACGCAAGGTTAATACACCATCGGCAGGCGGATAGTTGGTTTGATTTTCGTTATAGGCACCAATAATGCCTTGCTTTAGCTCGTCAGGTATAGGATAAATATTAGAGTCATAATCGCCAATGGTTAAGTTGGCAATGTTTTGACCTTGTCTTTTTAATTCATTTATCTCGCCTGCGATTTTAATAATTTCAGATCCATGGAGGTTTTGAGCTAAAATAGATACTTTCATTCGTAATAATATATTTAAGGTAAAGCTGAAAGGATAAAGGTAAAAAAGATTGTTATTTGAGTAAAAACTAAAAGGAAAGGTAAAAGACTTATATAGCTGATATAACCTTTTACCTTTTTAATCGCTTGCCTTACAAGTAGGCTTCGCGTAATTTTATCAATCTTATCCAATGCATAAATTTCATCACAGGATAAACCGGATCAATCTCAAACCATTTTGCCGCGAAGTTGGCATTATTAGGACGTTTGTGATGATTGTTTTGGAATAACTCTCCCAGCATAAAAAAGTCAAAAGGCGTAGTATTTTTTGATTTATCATTATTGTCAAAGTTGGCATAACCATATTTATGTCCGCACCAGTTAACAATAGCACCATGTACAGGCCCCATCATAAAATGAACAGGCAATAGCAAAAACATCCACCAATGGGTGGCAAAAAATAAATAAAAAGCTATATACAGGCAGCCAAACAATACACGTGATATAAAAGTTGATCCCCAATAATCCAGCAATCGCCATTCGGGATAATAACCTCTAAATTGAGCATCGGGTTCTTTTAACCGTTTTTCGTAAAGCTTGTAACTTTGTGCCGTGCGCCACATCATTTGAAAAACATCTCTGAAAAAATACGGAGAATGCGGATCTTTTTCGGTATCACTGTAAGCATGGTGCTCGCGGTGCATAATAGCATAAGCCCTTGGGTTTAAATAAGATGAACCCTGGAAAATAAAAGTTAACAAGTGAAATACACGCTCGGTAAACTTATTAGTACTGAACATTTTATGAGAGGCATATCTGTGCAGGAAAAAAGTTTGAAAAAACAAGGACAGAAACCAGTGTGCAAGAAAAAATATTAGGATAATCACGTATTGGTATTATTAAGATATAAATATTTGTACAAAGATACAATTAAAAAAATAATTGAATTGTTTAGTATTTATGCAAATAAATTTTTTTGTATGAAGAATTGCCTGGTATAAGCTAAGATGACATTTAACTTACTTACCGGGAAAATGAAAAAATTTATTTCGCTTATATTGCCTCAATTATTTAAAAACTAAATGGCATCAACGGGAAAGCTGGAACGCAGCTTATCATTAACACAGGCAACTGCTATTAACATGATTGATATGGTGGGCATAGGCCCATTCATTACTATACCCTTTATTGTTGGCGCCATGAAAGGGCCGCAATGTATTTTGGCATGGTTGCTGGGCGCGCTGCTTGCATTTTTAGATGGTTCTGTTTGGGCTGAACTTGGAGCCAAATGGCCGGAGGCTGGAGGGAGCTATGTATTTCTGCAAAAAATTTATGGAGGTGGTAAATTCGGCAGAATGATGTCATTCCTGCTGGTTTGGCAAACTATTATTCAGGCACCACTGGTGGTAGCCAGCGGTGCTATCGGCTTTTCACAATATTTGACTTATTTGGTTCCTTTAACCGGCATTCAACAAAAATTAGTAAGCGGCGGACTGGTTATTTTAGTAACAATGCTGCTTTATCGTAATATTAAAAGCATTGGTAAAATATCTATTTTATTATGGATCATAACGGGGGGAACCTTTGTATGGCTGATAGGCTCAGGTTTCAGTCATTTTAACAGCAGTTGGGCATTTGGTTTTAATAAGGATTCATTCGATTTTACACCGGTATTTTTTGTTGGATTAGGACAGGCATCGCTAAAAACAGTTTACTCTTACTTAGGTTATTACAATGTATGCCATTTAGGTGCCGAAATTAAAAATCCGGAGCGCAATATTCCGCGCAGTATCTTTATTTCGGTAGGTGGTATTGCTATACTATACCTGGGTATGCAAATTATGTTATCGGGTGCATTGCCATGGCAAAAAATTGCCAGTTCAGATTTTGTGATCAGTGCTTATTTTGAACATATTTATAACCTGCAGGTAGCTAAAGTAGCTACCGCGCTCATATTATTTATAGCATTAGCTTCCTTATTTGCGGTGATGCTCGGCTATTCCCGAATCCCCTATGCAGCGGCGTTAGACGGTAATTTTTTCCCTGCTTTTGGCAAGTTACATCCTACAAAAAAATTTCCGTATGTTTCACTGCTCGTACTTGGTGGGTTTGCCTTTGTTTTTAGTCTGCTATTTAAAATGAAGGAGGTAATAACAGCTATTATCACCATGCGTATTATTATCCAGTTTATCGGGCAATCTGTAGGGGTTATGTATTGGCATTCGCGCAAACCGACAGATCTCCGGCCTTATAAAATGTGGCTGTACCCGCTGCCTGCTATTATCGGAATCATCATCTGGCTTTTTATCCTTTTTACCAGTCCGTGGATTTACATTGCATCCGCAGCAGCAATTATTGCGGCAGGGGTGGTTGTTTTTTATACGGTGTTGTTGCCGAGGAAAGGAAATCCCAATAAAACTATAGCTCAAACAAATTAGCCAATAATTTATACGATTTCAATCTATCATCAAAATCTTCTGCAATAGTTACGGCAATTATTTCATCTACACCGTAATCATTTGCTAACTGAGTTAACCGGGCTTTTACCTTTTCAGGTGTTCCGGCAACTACGCGCTGGCGATTATAGCGAATGCGGTCTTGCTCGGCTAAAGTATAGGTTTCGTTTTTAATGTCTTCATAAGCAATAGGCGTAATAGCCGATCCTCTTTCAAACTGTAAAAACCGGTGATCCATTACAGCTTTATGCTGCATTACCTTTTCTTCATCTTCCGAGCAAAATATAAAAATAGCCATATTTGCCTCCGGCATTGCTAAATCCTGCGATGGCTGGAAGCGGTCTTTGTATATCGCCACATTTTGTGGACCGCCAACGGGGTTAATAAAATGAGCGAAAGAAAAGCCCATACCAAAATGGGCGGCAAATAACCCACTTTGTCCGCTTGAACTTAGCAACCACATATTTGGCACTGTTTTAACCTGCGGTATAGCTCTGATACGTGCCTGTATGGTTCCCGGTTCGCCGGTATCATGAAAATAATTTTGAAGATCCATCAGCTGTTCTACAAAGTCTTGCTCCTTAAACTGGTTAGATGGATTTAATATGGATGCGGTAATACGATCAGTTCCGGGTGCACGACCCATGCCCAGGTCAATCCGACCCGGGAATAAAGCTTCCAGCATACGGAAGTTTTCAGCAACTTTTAAAGTACTGTGGTTAGGCATCATAATTCCCCCCGATCCTACACGTATATTTTCAGTTTGTCCGGCCAGGTGAGCAATCAAAACCTCGGGGGTTGAACCCGCAAGGCTGCCGGTATTATGATGTTCAGACACCCAAAAACGGGTATAGCCTAATTGGTCGGTATATTTAGCCAGTTCTATAGTTTCCTGTACAGCCCGCTCTGCATCAACGCCTTTACGAATTGGTGACTGGTCCAGTACACTTAAACGAATTTTATTTGTGTCCATAATTTATGAACACAAAGGTATGGATCGGGTTGTAAGGGCATTGTAAAGATTTTTTCATGACAAAAAAATCTCATTGCTTGTCATCCTGGAGCGACAGCGAAGGATCTTCTTCAATAGAAAAGTAGGCGTAGTACTTATAGCCAAGAAGATCCTTCGCTACCGCTCAGGAGGACAAAAAAGATCGCAGTTAGTTGTCATTCTGATCCGCCAAGGCGGAGAAGAATCTTCTCCAAGCGAAGGGTAAGCATCGTGTATATCTGTTGTAGAAGATCCTTCGCTGTCGCTCCAGGATGACAAAAACTACACTGCTTGTCATTCTGATCCGCCTTTTGGCGGAGAAGAATCTTCTCCAAGAGAAAAGCAGGCGTAATACAATGGCGAAGAAGATCCTTCGCTGCCGCTCCAGGAGGACAAAAAAATTTAAGTAGTTGTCTTTCTGATCCGCCTTTTGGCGGAGAAGAATCTTCTCCAGGAGAAAAGCAGGCGTAACACTTATAGCGAAGAAGATCCTTCGCTGCCGCTCCAGGATGACAAAAAAAGAGATCGTAGTACTTGTCATTCTGATCCGCCAAAGGGCGGAGAAGAATCTTCTCCAAGAGAAAAGCAGGCGTAATACAATAACGAAGAAGATCCTTCGCTGCCGCTCCAGGATGACAAAAAATTTAAGTAGTTGACTTTCTGATCCGCCTTTTGGCGGAGAAGAATCTTCTCCCGAAGAAAAGCAGGCGTAATACAATGGCGAAGAAGATCCTTCGCTGCCGCTCAGGAGGACAAAAATTACACTGCTTGTCATCCTGAACGGCCTACCGGCGGATCCAGGATGACAAAGGTATTTAACCCTACTTAAATTTATTCCTTAATTCTGCCAGTTTAATTGCCATATCCGTTTCTACAGGTTCGGCTTTCTTAACAGGTTTTGCCGGTTGCTGATGTACCTTTTTGGGTGTATGAGTGCTATTATTGGTCTTTGGTTCTTCCGATTTCATTGATAGCGATATCCGTTTCCGGTTCACATCTACTTCTGTTACAGTTACTTCTACCTGCTGGTGTACTTTCAGCACTTCATTAGGGTCCTTGATAAAACGGTTGGTGATCTGGCTTAAATGTACCAGTCCGTCCTGGTGAACGCCGATATCTACAAAAGCACCAAAATTGGTAA
>JAQBOY010000052.1 GCA_028287805.1 Mucilaginibacter sp. | reverse complement strand
TTATTATGAAAAATTCCCGTCGTGATTTTATTAAAAAAACCGCATTGGCCGGCAGCGGTCTGCTAATTTCAAAAGTGGCATGGAGTGCCCAGAGTTATAAAAGAATAATAGGTGCTAATGACCGGGTGCGGGTAGGAGTAGTGGGTTTTTCCGACAGGCATAAATCTGCACACATGCCTTGCTTTATGAATCATTATAAAGAACTGAATTTTGATGTGGTAGCCGTATCTGATATCTGGAGTGTAAGAAGAGATGAAGGTGTTGCTGCATGGAAAAGTAAAATGGGTCATGATATAACGGGTTGCCGGAATAATGAAGAATTATATGATAAAAAACTGGCTGATGTAGTATTTGTGAGCACTGCAGATTTTCAGCATGCGCGTCATGCTATTGAAGCAGTAAAGGCTGGTTGTGATGTGTATTGTGAAAAACCTTTTGCTGAAACGATGGAAGATAATCGTGAGGCGCTGAAGGTAATTAAAGCATCAGACAGGATAGTTCAAATAGGCTCGCAAAGAAGAAGCGGTACAAATTACCATGCTGCTAATGATTTTATAAGATCGGGTAAATTTGGCGATATAAAAATGGTGGAGCTTACCTGGAATGTAAACCAACCCGGCCGTTGGCGCAGGCCCGAATTGGTAGCGAAATTAAAAAAGGAAGATACCGATTGGAAAAGATTTTTATTAAACAGGCCTTATGAGGAATTTGATCCCCGTAAATATTTGGAATACCGCTTGTTCTGGCCATATTCATCCGGATTGCCTGGTCAATGGATGAGTCACCAGATAGATACGGTGCACTGGTTCAGCGGATTAAAACATCCACGAAGCGTAGTAGCCAATGGCGGTGTTTATATGTGGAAAGACGGCCGGCGCAACTGGGATACAATAACCGCCGCGTTTGATTATGGACCGGCTGATGACCTGTCTACCGGTTTTCAGGTATCTTTTCAATCGCGTATGGATAACGGAACTGAAAACCCTGCCGAAATTTATTATTCAAACGGAGGTGGGTTAAATTTAAATACCAACAAAGTTTCACCTACAGGCGGGTTAACTGAAAAAATGGCTGCCGCTATGAATTTAAAGCCTTTTTTATTACCTGAAATGTCTTTGGCTTCTACTGAAAAAGTAGTGGTAACGGCCAATACCGGCGGCGATACATTAACATCAAACCATGTGCGCAATTGGATGGAATGTGTTCGTAGCCGTAAACAACCTAATGCGCCTGTGGAAGCCGGCTATAGCCACTCCATTGCCAACATTATGACCACTGCTGCAGCACACACCGGTTTAAAAGCAACTTTCGACGAAAAAACACAGGAAGTTATGGTTGGAGGTACGGTGTTTAAATACTAAATATGAAAACACAACAGGAGCTATTAACATTGGATGACATAAAAAGGCTGGTAGATGTTTTTTATGAAAGAATAAAAAACAACAATTTATTAGCTCCTGTTTTTAATGAACTAATAAAAGATAAATGGCCTCAGCATATGGGAAAAATGTATCGTTTCTGGCAAACCGTTTTGCTGGAAGAACATACCTATTTGGGGAGCCCGTTTTTACCACATGCCAACTTACCCGTTAATCATGAGCATTTTGTTGAATGGTTAACATTATTTAATAAAACTGTTGATGAACTTTTTACAGGTGCAAAAGCTGAGGAAGCCAAATGGCGGGCAGCTAAAATGGCAGAAATGTTTGAAAATAAAATAGCCTACTTTAAAAGCAATCCCTTTAATATTTTATAATTATAGAAAAGGCTCCTTTGAGGAGCCTCTCTAAATTATTTAAGCTGATGGAAAATCAGCACCTGTTGTTGTTTCTTCCCAGGCATCAAAATCTTTTTTCAACTCTTCAAGTTTGTTGCGGGCGCCTTTTAACGCCGCAACACCTAACAATAAGCGCAATGGCGGATGCGCTGCTTCTACAGTTTTAACAATAGCTTTAGCTGCACGCTCAGGGTCGCCGGGTTGTTTTCCGCTGTATCCACGGATGTTATTTTTATTGGCACCTGCTGTACCTGCATAATCTTCAATTACTATAGGGCTTTGATTGGCTGAGCGGCCTGCCCAATCAGTACGAAATCCGCTTGGTGCAACAACGGTAACTTTAATACCTAACGGAGCAGTTTCTTTTGAGAGGGATTCAGAGAAACCATCAACAGCGAATTTAGTAGCGTTATAAAAACCTACAGCCGGAAAACCAACTAAGCCACCTATGGATGCAACATTAACAATATGACCACTGCGTTGTTTACGCATAACCGGCAGTACTGCTTTTGTCATATTTGCCAGGCCAAAAAAATTGATCTCGAACATGCGGCGAATCTCTGCTTCTTCACTCTCTTCAATAGCGCCAAAATAGCCTATACCTGCATTGTTAACCAGCACATCAATTTGTCCGAATTTTTCAAGTGTTTGTTTAACTGCAAATGTTATTTGTTCCTCATCGGTTACATCCAGTTTTACAGCAATAGCGGTATCCGGGTAGTTGGATACGATGTCTTTAATGGTATCAGGATTACGTGCGGTCACTACTGCTTTATAGCCTGATTTCAGGACTTCTATAGCCAGTTCCCGCCCAAAACCAGTGGAACAGCCTGTTATTAACCATACTTTATTCATTGTTTTTCGTGTTTAAATGTTAAAGCAAAATAACAGTTAAAGCGGTATTAGTTTGTCAGTTTACTTTCATAGTTGCAATTAATGCCAGAGCAGCAGCTAATAAAAAAGGGTGAACCAATAATAGTTCACCCTTTAATAAAATACTTATTTAAATGTTATTGCTGCGGCTCGTCAGAAGGAACACCTACAACTTTATAAGTTTTATTACCATTGCTATCAACGGTTTGTTGAAAATATACATCATCGGGTGACACATA
>JAQBOY010000015.1 GCA_028287805.1 Mucilaginibacter sp. | reverse complement strand
TAATAGCATACCAATGCTTATGATGAGGCTATTACCACCCCTACAGAAGAGTCGGAAAGGCGGGCTATGGCTATACAGCTCATTATAAACCGGGAACTGGGTCTGGCTAAAAACGAAAACCCTATACAGGGCGCGTTTATTATTGAAGAGCTAACCGACCTGGTAGAACAATCAGTACTAACCGAATTTAAAAATATAAATGACCGTGGAGGTGTGCTTGGCGCGATGGAAACCATGAACCAGCGTAGTAAGATACAGGAAGAATCACTGTACTATGAAACGCTGAAACATAATGGTGAATATCCCATTATTGGTGTAAACACTTTCCTGAATAAAAATGGATCACCCACCATTACGCCATCACAGGTGATACGGGCTACTGAAGAAGAAAAGCAATACCAGATATATACTTTGCACGAGTTCCAAAAACGGAATGAGGATAAGATTGCACCGCTATTAAAAGACCTGCAGAAAACTGCCATTGCCGGTGAAAACATATTTGAAAGCCTGATGGAAGCTTGTAAATATTGTTCCCTGGGACAAATATCAAATGCTTTATATGAGGTAGGGGGGCAGTACAGGAGGAATATGTAAGTGTGAAGGAATCATCCTATCCATTCACTCACAATCTTAGCTGAAAGCAAACAAAGCGGTATGCCGCCACCCGGGTGTACGCTGCCTCCGCAGAAATACAGGTTTTTTATTTTTGACGACCGGTTAGCATGGCGCAAAAAAGCAGCAAATTTACTGTTGGAACTGGTGCCGTAGATTGACCCGAGATAAGAGGACGTTTTACTTTCAATACTCCGGGGATCAAGGATGCTTTCGCATACGATTAGTTTACTGACATCTTCCCCTAAATTTTTGGAGAGCTTTTGCAGGATATTTTCCCGTGCCTTATGGATCAGTCTATCCCAGTCCTGCCCGGTATTAGCCGGTACATTGATCATGGTAAACCAGTTTTCACACCCGGCAGGAGCATCGTCCGGTTTATATTTTGAGCTGATATTGAGATAGACGGTGGGGTCGTGGTAAATGTCTTTTTCCTTCCAGATATGATCAAACTCGGCTTTATAATCGGCACTGAAAAAAATGTTGTGGAGGTCAAGCTGCGGAAACTGTTTGTTAATGCCCCAATAAAATATCAATGCTGAACTGCTGCGTTCCTGCTGTAGAATTTTTTTAGGAAATAAGTGCTGCTGATCTTTTAATAATTGATGATAGGTGAACCACACATCCATATTAGAAACAACTATATCGGCCTCAATAAAATTATCCTTTACTTTTATCCCAGTTGCCTTTTTACCTGCAAAAACAATCTCCTCAACAGGTGAATTATAGTAAAACTTTACACCTAATGATGCTGCCAGATTTACAAGGCTGGCAGTAATACTATACATGCCGCCAGCAGGAAAATAAGCGCCAAAATGTTGCTCCAAATGCGGAATTACATTTAATGTTGCCGGAGCCATATAGGGGTTGGAACCATTATAAGTAGCATACCTGTCAAAAAACTGCACCATGCGCTTATCTTTAAAAAAACCTGCATTAGCCTGGTGCATGGTCTTCAAAGCATCTATCTGCGGCAAACGCAATATGGATTTTAAGGTACTCCAACTTAAATAGGTTTTTAGCCGGTGCAAGGAGCGTTGCAGGAAAACTTGATTAGTAATATTATATATCCGGCTGCTGTTTTTGGTATATTTTTTAACAGCCTCAGCAGATTCTCCTGTTAATTCAGCTATTTCTTTTGCAAATTTTTCAGTATCAGCAAAAGCGTTTATCAAGGTGCCGTCTTCATAAAAATATTTACAAACCAAATCCAATTTTTGGTAAGTAAAATAGGATGCCGGGCTTTTACCTGCCAGTTTAAACAGCTCATCAACATACTGCGGCATGGTAAATAAACTTGGTCCGGCATCAAACCGGTAATCGCCCAGGTTAAATTCAGTTAATTTGCCGCCGGCATAACTATTGGCCTCAAAAACCTCAACCTGGTAATCTTTAACAGCTAAGCGAATGGCGGTTGCAATACCTGCTATTCCGGCACCAATAATGACTGCTTTTTTGTTAGGCATTTGTAAAGGTAACGCTCTGAATAGAAAAGTACATTACTTTAAAAGCCAATAACTATAGAAACTTAAAAAAATATGGAACCTGTTAGTTTAATATAGTTAATTCATTACAGGTATTTTAAACAATAAAGCAGGATCAATTGGTCCTGCTTTATTGTTTAAATGTGATTATGCTTCGTGCACGCCTTCGCCAATTTCTTCAATGACTTTGCTGTTAAATGCATCAAGGTCGGCAGGTGTACGGCTGGTTATCAGGCCGTGGTCAACTACAACTTCTTCATTTATCCAGTGGGCGCCGGCATTTTTAAGGTCTGTTTCCAATGATGGGTAAGAGGTTAGTGTACGCCCACCTATCATACCGGTTTCAATCAGCATTTGCGGCCCGTGGCATATAGCTGCAACAGGTTTGCCTTCATCTAAAAATGCGGATACAAATGCTATAGCATCCTTATTCTGCCTTAGTTTATCAGGGTTAAGTACTCCGCCGGGTAATACCAGCGCGTCATAATCATCCGGGCTTACCTCGTTTAACGGCTTGTCAACATTAACTTCAATACCCCAATTGGTGTTATCCCAGGCTTTAATTTTTCCGCTTTTCGGAGATATGATATGTACTGTAGCACCTGCCTCTTCCAGTGCTTGTTTCGGACTGGTTAATTCTACTTGTTCAAATCCTTCTTCTGTAAGGATAGCTACTTTACGATTACTTAAGCTTGTCATAATATATAGATTTAATTTTTTAAGTTAAAACTTGTCTATATAATTACAGTTGCTACCAGAGATGGTTTTAAGGAATTTAAACTAACTGGGAGAGAACGTCCAAACTGGTACTAAACAAAATAACCTATTTTAAATTATCTTGAATATAATGTGCGGCATATTTAATGAAATCACTTGTCAGGCCATAATCCTCGGTCCCTTTTCTGCGGATAAAAAAGAAATCACGGGTAATCTTTAAATCTTCAACCGGCACTTCAACCAGGTCGCCTTCTGCCAGTTCCCTAACAATGGAGGGCCTGGGCATAAAGCCTAAGCATTGATCGGCCAATAAAAAATTCTTTAAAGCTTCCGTACCCCCTAATCGTATTTTTACAGAAAGATCGGCAGGTTTAATATTTAAAATAGATAATGCCTTTAATAAGGCATTTAAAGTGCCTGATCCGCGCTCGCGTAATGCGAGCGGGGTTTTTAATAATTGTTTTAACGTTAATGATCTTCCGGCAAGCGGACTTTTAGCGGAACATACCGGTATCACCTCGTCGCTTATAAACGGTTTGTAAGAAACCGTAGTTAGCTTATTATCTACCTCAATAATGCCAATATCCACCTCATGGTTAAGCAGGGCATTTAAAATATATTCCGAATTGCGGTTAACCAATTGCACATGCACATTGGCATACTCACGCTGATAGCCTGAAAGTATGGATGGTAAAATATATAAAGCGATAGTGGTACTGGCGCCTAAACGTAAATGCCCCGCAGCCTGTGATACATTGCTGAGCACAGAAAGATCATATTCTATTTTGCGTTCAATTTCGGTGGCTTGCAGCAGGTACTCATTAAGTTTTTTCCCGGCCTCAGTTAATAAAATACTGTTACCCTTACGCTCAAATAAAGGCACTTTATACTGGTCTTCCAGCGCTTTGACGTGCTTGCTGATGGCAGGCTGGGTCACAAACAAAACCTGCGCGGCTTTTGAAAAGCTCAGGTTAGCGGCAACTTCCATAAAAACACGATGGGCGAAGGAGATCATAAATTGCTTTTAAACAAGTAAGGACAATCTATAATTGATTGTCCTTACAAGTATATTAATAATATTTTTATTAGGCCTCTACAGTTTGCCCTATCAAATGGTTCGCCATTAAATACTCTGCAATTTGTATTGCGTTAGTAGCTGCGCCTTTACGCAGGTTATCAGATACGATCCAGCAGTTTAAAGTTTTTGGCTGAGATTCATCCCTGCGGATACGGCCTACAAATACCTCATCTTTTTCATGCGCATCAAGTGGCATAGGATATTTTAGATTAGCTACATCGTCAGTTACAATAACTCCCGGAGCCTTTTCTAATATTTCCCTAACTTCTGCCAAATCAAAATCTTGTTCAAACTCAATGTTTACTGATTCTGAATGGCCGCCTATAACAGGGATACGTACAGTTGTAGCGGTAACTTTAATGCTGTCATCACCCATTATTTTCTGGGTTTCTTTAATCATTTTCATTTCCTCTTTGGTGTATCCGTTATCGGTAAATACATCAATATGAGGCAATACATTAAGGTCAATTTGGTATGGGTAGGCTTTAGGCCCATCAATGCCTTTACGCTCGTTAAATAACTGATCAACAGCTTTAACACCCGTTCCTGTTACGGATTGATAGGTAGATACTACTACTCTTTTAATTTTATAACGATCATGTAATGGTTTTAAAGCCACTACCATTTGTATGGTTGAGCAATTGGGGTTGGCAATAATCTTATCCTCAACGGTAAGTACATTGGCATTTACTTCAGGTACTACCAATTTTTTAGTAGGATCCATGCGCCATGCAGACGAATTATCAACTACTGTGGTGCCTGCTGCAGCAAAAAGTGGCGCCTGTGCTAATGAAGTGCTCCCGCCGGCAGAAAATAAAGCCAGGTCGGGCTTCTGTTTTATCGCATCCTCAACAGAAATTACCTTATAAGCTTTACCTTTAAAAGTGAGCTCTTTACCTACACTTTTTTCTGATGCAACCAATAATAAATCTGTAATGGGGAAGTTGCGCTCTTCAAGAATCTGCAACATCTTAGTGCCTACTAATCCTGTGGCACCTACAACTGCGACTTTCATTTTTTTTAATTTGTTAAATATAAATTTAAAACTGATTGGCAAATATCGGGTTTTTAGTTGTAAAAATCATAGCTGTTGTAAAAGTAGTAGTTGTATAATGCTGAAAAATTGGTATCTAAAACTTTACCTTTTACAACTCTTCAACCGCTGCAACAAATACAACCAATTTTTTACCTTTGCGCCCAAAACAAATAATAGCATGAGTGAAAAAATCCTGGTGATTGGAGCGAACGGACAAATTGGTACAGAACTGGTAATAGCTTTGCGGAATATACATGGATCAAACCAGGTGATTGCCTCCGATATACATAACCCTAACCAGGATAATAATACAGGCCCTTTTGAACTTGTAAACGTTATGGATAAGGACAATTTGCGTCACTTATTTGAAAAATACCGTCCCACCCAGGTTTATTTGTTAGCGGCCATTTTATCTGCCGTAGGCGAAAAACAACCTAAATTGGCCTGGGATTTGAATATGGTTGGGTTAATACAGGTGCTTGACTTTGCAGTAGAATTTAAAACAGCTAAAGTTTTTTGGCCAAGCTCCATAGCGGTTTTTGGGCCGCATTCACCTAAAGAAAATACACCGCAATTTTGTATAATGGACCCTAATACGGTTTATGGTTTCAGTAAGCTTGCCGGTGAGCGCTGGTGCGAATATTATTATTTAAAATACGGTGTAGATGTAAGAAGCATACGATACCCGGGATTGATCGGCTGGAAATCGGCACCTGGCGGGGGTACTACGGATTATGCAGTAAACATATTTCATGAGGCATTAAAAAAAGGTAATTATGAGAGCTTTCTTTCTGCCGGTACAGCCTTGCCCATGATGTATATGGATGATGCCATACGGGCAACCCTATCGCTGATGAATGCGCCTGCATATAAGTTGAGCATCCGGTCGAGCTATAACTTAGGGGGCATAAGTTTTACACCTGCACAACTGGCAGAAGAAATAAAAAAGCATTTGCCTGATTTTAAGATCAGTTATAGCGAAAATGATCCGCGCCAGGCTATCGCAGATAGCTGGCCAAAGTCAATTGATGATACCTATGCGCAGCAGGATTGGGATTGGAAACCTGAATATGACCTGGCAGCCATGACCGCTGATATGCTGACGAATTTGAAAAATACAATTTAAAAGAAAACAAATATTTATATTTAAAGCCCATTGTCTATGGACCATGGACTATGACTTAAAGAACTATGGGAAGAGCATTTGAATTCCGCAAAGAGAGAAAATTTAAGCGCTGGGCAAAAATGGCCGTGCAGTTTACCCGCTTAGGTAAGGAAATTGTAATGGCGGTAAAAGCTGGAGGCGGTGACGTTAATACTAATTCGCGGTTAAGAACTGCCGTACAGAATTCCAAAGCGGTAAACATGCCGAAAGACCGGGTGGAAGCAGCCATAAAAAGAGCAATTAGCCGGGATGAAAAGGACTATGAAGAATTAGTTTACGAGGGATATGCGGCTCATGGCGTTGCCGTACTGGTTGAAACCGCTACGGATAATACCAACCGCACGGTAGCCAATGTGCGCAGCTATTTTACCAAATATAACGGTGCTTTAGGTAAAACAGGATCGCTTGATTTTATTTTCAGCCGTAAATCTGTTTTTACTTTTGACCCGGGCGACAGGGACCTGGAGGAACTGGAGTTTGAGCTAATTGATGCCGGTTTGGAAGACTTGTTTGTTGAAGCAGATGAGAACGGACAGGACATAGCTGTATTGCACACCGCTTTTGAAGATTTTGGAAAAATGCAAAAAGCATTGGAAGAGCAGAAGATAGAAGTTAAATCGGCCAAATTGGAACGTATACCGCAATCATTTATGGCAGTAAGCGAAGAACAGGCGGTTGATGTATTGAAATTGATAGACAGGCTGGAAGAAGACGATGATGTGCAGGCGGTTTACCATAATATGGCGGAGTAGATTAGTGATTGGTTAATCAGAGATTAGTTAATCAGGTTGAACTACATGCAGGCTCAAACATCATAGTACCCTTAATCCTAACCATCGTATTAATCCTAAATAATCTTAGTTAAACAATATGCCGCTGTTCAACACTCGTAAACAACAGAAAAAAGTTAAAGTAACCTTTAGCAATGGCTTACTTTTTGTTGAATATGAAGGTGGGAAACAACAGGCTTTCCCGTTGGAATGGTTTCCAAAATTGCTACATGCCACAGAGGAGGAACGTGAAGACTGGACGCAAACGTCAACAGGGATCCGGTTTAATAAACTGGATATTGATGTTACCATAAGCTGATCATTATGACATTCGAAGAGTTTTTTAAAAAGAAAAGAGTTGACCTGGATGCCCTGCAAAAAGGCGAGCCGTCACTATTTTCTGAATTTAAAGCTCATTATGAACAAATGGGCGAAAAGAGTTTCGATCACACTAAAAAGTACTGGTTCAATAAAATAAGACGTCAGTTTCCCCTGGCTGTGGAAGTCAAGACAGAAAAAGTAAAAATTGAAAATGCTTTAGCAGAGCAAACGGTTACCGAAAAATTAATAGAAGAAGCTCCTTCACTTGCAGTGCCGGCACCCAAATTGGGTTTTGTTCCTAAATTTAAAGCGGCAAATATTCCAAAGCCTGCTACAGAAGATAAACTTGCGGCTAATGAGCCGGATAAGAATATTGAAGCGGAAGCACCTGCTGAAAATATACCTGTGCAACCATACAAGCCACGCTTCAATATAAAGAACATTCCGCCTAAGGCAGAGGAAGATAAACCTCAAACTAATGAGCCGGATAAGAATATTGAAGCGGAAGCACCTGCTGAAAATAAACCGGCGCAACCTTACAAGCCGCGTTTTAACATGAAAAATACTCTGCCTAAAGTGGAGGAGGATAAACCTGAAGCTAATGAACCGGATAAGAATATAGTACCGGAAATACCTGCTGAAAATAAAACCGCGCAACCTTACAAGCCGCGTTTCAACATGAAAAACATTCCGCCTAAACCGCCGGAAGAATAATCATATAACAGCGGCTTGGTAGCTCATTTAACGGTACAGGTCTTGCTATTAAATTCCTGATTGTTCAGTTATTTGATATAAATTTTTAATCAGACATGCCTATACATTATAATCTAATAAAAAACATATCTATATTTGCGCCTGTTAAAACAGAATTATGAAAAAGAACTTAGGTCTTCTTATAGCGCTTATCGGAATTTTTATAGCAGGTGCTGCTATGGTATTTACACCTAATCATACATTAAATCCAGCCGATTCTAATAGCGGGTTAAATGCATCTGCTACATTGTTTTTTAGTGCATTGATCATATTTGGTGCCGGTGTAGTAATATATGCAAATGCTGTTGCACCTAACAGCAAAAAACACGTTAGTTAAACTGTATTACAAGCTGCCGCTTTTTTTCTTAAATTATATTTCATCAGCTAATAGTTATTAGTATGGCTCCGCTATATTATAGCTAAAATGATTGCCATTCTTTAGATGCCTCATTTCTAAAGAGTTTTACTTAACAGAATCACTTAAATGTGAAAGTCTGATTCCTCTATTCCAATAGCGTTTTGTCAACGTTAAAATTTCTGTAACAAACAGACAATCTAATTAAAAAATCTTCCTTCTTCTTTTGTAGCGGATTAATACAAATAGTGTGTTGTCCGATATAAAATTGCCTATAATGCAAGATTTGGTCTCTGAATAGTGTTGTTGTATTGTATTGCTTAATTTAAAGTAAAAAAAACAAAAGAGCATTTAATGGGTTTAAACCAGAAGATTTGTGTCAAAAAAGCATAAATCTATTCAAGCAGTTACTTATAAATAATCTAATACTATGAAAAAACTATTTTTACCATTTGTTGCTGTGCTTTTGTTTTTTGCTGCCTGTAAAAAGGATACCTCATTAACAACAAGTAATTTAAAGAAAACGGATACTATTCAGGGAACTATAACATCAAATATGACCCTTGATGCCAGCAAGAACTATTTTCTTAAAGGACAGGTGTTTGTTAAAAATAACGCTGTGCTTACCATCCCTGCAGGCGTTACCGTTTATGTGCAAAAAAATGATCTGGCTGCAAACAAGAGTGTGCTGGTTATAACCCAGGGAGCTAAACTGAATGTTAGTGGCACAGTAGATAAACCTGTTGTGTTTACCTCAGCGGCTGCCACAAAAAGCCCGGGCGATTGGGGCGCAGTTATATTACTGGGAAAGGCCCCTACAAACGTTGGTATGGGTAATGTTGAAGGCTTGCCTGCATCTGCAGATACACAATACGGTGGTACTGTTTCTAATGACAACTCCGGCTCTATTACTTTTTTAAGATTAGAATATTGCGGTGGTATTAATCCACCCCAAGAGGATGAGTGGATAGTAGATAAGGCAAGCGGCTTATGCCTGGCAGGTGTTGGATCAGGAACTAATATTTTTAATGTAATGGTATCCCATTCAAATGATGATGGTTTTCAGTTTGTTGGTGGTACAGTGAACGCGGCCAATTTAATTGGCTACAATAATGGCGATGATGATTTCGACTTCGACCTGGGCTATCAAGGGAAACTTCAGTTTTTACTCTCTTACCGCACTCTGGCATTTTCCCAGGCTCTTCGTGCAAATGGTTTAGAAAGCTATAATGACCAGTATCCAACTACAAATCCACCCCTTACCCGTCCTGTCATTTCTAATATGACAATTATTGGTCCGCAAGGGGTTCAAACTGTTAAAACTAATCTTAATCAGGGCGTATATATCCGTAAAGGAACCAGGTTTGCCATCAGAAACTCTATTATTGCCGAATATCCTGAGGGAGGCTTAATGGTATGTAACCGTACACGCCCGGTATTACTTTCAAATACCGGTTCTGAATTTAAATATAATTTAGTTCATGCCGATACTACTGCGCGTACATTCTGCTGGGATCAGGATGTGGCTGTAGTAGCCGATCCGGAATTAACTGCCTTTGCTACCAATTCGGTTAATAACAATAGTGTTATTACGGCATCAGGTGATTTAAAGCTTGCTGCCCCATAT
The DNA here is from genome assembly GCA_028287805.1 of Mucilaginibacter sp. GTDB lineage: Bacteria > Bacteroidota > Bacteroidia > Sphingobacteriales > Sphingobacteriaceae > Mucilaginibacter. The sequence goes on along the minus strand of JAQBOY010000015.1, from coordinate 990 downwards.
GCGAGTGTTCCAGATTTTACGCCACAAAGCGGATCTGCGGCTCTTACTGGTGCCAATTTTGATGGACCCGATTTTTCAACTCCATTTACCATTGTTACCTATCGGGGCGCTATAGGCGGCGGCTCAAACTGGGCTGCACAAAGTAATTGGGCAAACTGGAAATAAAGATTGCACTATTTTAATATAAAAGGGGCCGCCGCATGTAAGTGCAGGCGGCCCCTTTTTTATAAGCCATATTGGCTTTACTTATAACGTCCCTTCTATACACTTCCCTGAACAGGAATTGAAAATGAATATATAATAAACTCCTCCATTTATTCCTCAAAATTTTACTGCTTTTGCCCTTAATGAAAATCTGTATCATTTTCCCACTTATTTACTAAATAACCGAAGGTTTTAGTTACTGAAAATCAACAAAAAGCAGCTTTTTTAAAACGGCTTAGACGTTAATTTAATATTAAGGGACCGTAAAATCTGATTCTCTTTTTAGGCTGAATATTGCCATTATGTTAACTTAAAAAGATCATTAAGTTAAGGAATAGTTATTAATTGAAAAACTCAAAATTGCTACAGAATGTTGGTGTTTTCTTGGGTATTAATTAAGTTTTTACACATCTGATAACTTATTCTAATAGCTGTTATGTACCCATTTTTTTTTACACTTAAAAGCATACTGTTCGCTCGAAACACAGATTTATACTTCTCACTATTATTTAACCAAACTCCCAAAATAGAGTTTTGGACTGATCGTAAATAATAGCAATTACAAGATTTAGTCTTGTAATATATCTATAGTCACATATTCATATTACAATAATTATTAATGGAATCAATTATACCCCGCTTTAAAAAAATATATCTGATCGTTGTATTACTTATTTGTTGCAGCGCAATTGTAAAGGCCCAAACAATCAAAGGTAAAGTTTCTGATGCTAAAAATGGCGAAGCACTGATTGGTGCCACTGTCCATATTGAAAAAGGCGCTGTTCA
>JAQBOY010000014.1 GCA_028287805.1 Mucilaginibacter sp. | reverse complement strand
ATATTACCGGCTATGGTAACATCTTTATCCAGTACGTTGCTCTGATAGCTTAACACATCTTTACGGTCGGCTAAAAAGCGCTGGTCTGCCGTCATATACTCGCGCTGCATATCCATAGTTTGATTTCTATCTGCTAAAAAAGGTACCGGATTAGCAGGATCAGACACGAACTCATCATAAGTATCTTGATCTGTTGCAAGAGCAGTAAATGATAATTTACCGCCGGGCAACAAGTATAATTGTTTGTCTTCTGCTTCTTTAGGCGGCCATATCTTATAAGTTTTCCATTCGTTTACACCAGTTTCAAAAGTATTAACCGGTGCCACATCCATTGGTGTACCTTTCAGGTAATGACTAAAAAATTTAAATTCAATATCGTCTCGATAATGCGGGCCTTGCGGACCGCCAAAATCTACATCGCCTAAATGATCACCAGGACCACGTGCCCAGCCGCCATGTACCCACGGCCCCATAGTAAAATATACAGGCGTTTTAGGATTGTTTTTTACCAGGGTTTTGTAGGTATTGATGGCACCGTATAAATCTTCTGCATCATACCAGCCACCAGTAACTAAAACGGCGGTTTTAATATCATGCAGGTGCGAAAGTACATTGCGTGCCTTCCAGTGTTCATCATAATTGGGATGGTCCATCATTTCATTCCATAAACGAATACTATCTTTATAATACTTGTCGTTGGTATTTTTCATGGAGCCCATCTTCAAAAAAAAGTCATAGCCATCATTAGTACCGGGATTGAACTGATCGCCCCTGCGCTGGGTAGGCTTATCATCCTGCCTGTTGGTAAACCCAGGATAAAAGGTAAAGTTGGCAACCAGGAAAAATGCGCCGTTATGCCAGCCGTCATCCCGCCAAAGATCAGCAATTGGTGCCTGCGGCGATGCGGCAACCAATGCCGGGTGACGGCTCAATAATGCCGTTGTTGTGTAAAATCCAGGATATGATATCCCCCACACACCTATTTTACCATTATTATTAGGCACATTTTTAAGTAGCCAGTCTATGGTATCATAAGTGTCTGTGCCTTCGTCTATATTTTTATTAGTGGGATGATTTTCCAGTTCGGGTGTCATTTCCTCATATATTCCCTCGCTCATAAATCGTCCGCGTACATCCTGATAAACAAAAATGAACCCATCCTTTACAAATTGCGGAGATGGCCCTATAGCAGCTTTATAAGCATCAGGTCCGTAAGGCGCTACGCTATAACAGGTACGATCCATCATAAACGGATACTTTTTTGACTGATCCTTTGGCACATATACTGATGTAAACAGTTTTATACCATCGCGCATAGGTATTTGATACTCATACTTAAAGTAATTTGCTTTTATATAAGCTGCATCCTCGCTATTACCCCCTTTTTGGGCAAAAACACTTAAACAAATAGTTATGGAAAAGATAAAAAGGATCAGTTTTTTCATTTGAAATATATTAAGCATACAAAATAAATAAAAAGATATGCCGGGGGTACTTTGATAAATTTGTTTATTCACCAAATGCCGGCAACCCTTTTAGCTGGCGGTACAACGGGTAATCATTTAATGGCTGTGCCGATTCATGAAAATTTGTACAATAGTATACCTGCAAATACTCTTCTACCCTGCCACTGCGGATAATGGGTATATCCTGCAACCGTTTAATGCTATCAAAATAGGGCTTAGCATCTTCATTAACCGTTTCGTTATAAGCGTGGGCTTCGCCAATAATAATGGCATCCTTTCCAATTAGTGTTTTAGGGTCCACAAGGAAAGCCAGGTTACGGGAATCTCTGTTAAAACAGATGATGTCCTTTTTACCTTTTAGTGCCCAATCCACTTTACCGGCAAGCCACCAGCGGGTACTGCCTGCAAATACTTTGTTATTATTTATCCAGCCTTCTTTTTCAAAGCGGGTCATAATGTCATCATAATCAACACCCTGAATGGTAGGGTCAATTTTGCCCCCACCCAGGCTAACCACCCATTTTGGGCCGTATGACTGCCAGAAACCGGTGACCAGGTGTAAGCCAAGCACGGTAATAGTGATAATGGTAAAATAAATAGAAAAGTTTAGCCAGCGGCGTGTTAAGCGTTTTCGCTTTTCATCCTTTCCATTTAAAGCCTTGTCAATGGCAAATCCTAACGGCATAAACAGCATCATATACCCGGGAGCTTGCCAGTGAAAATGGTATTGCAGATCGGCCCATAAAGTTATTACCGTAAAAAAGACGATAGGCAATACCGACATCCAAAAGTTAAACCCATAAGCCGCCTGTAAGCGTAATTTATACGACTTAAAAAGCTGCCTTACAGTTGGGAACCAGATCCACGGCAGTAACCATACCGACTGCCCCAAAATGCTCCGGAGAAACCAATCAAAATGTATTTTAAATGGCTCATGCCGGGTGCCGGCCCTTGTTCCCTGGAAAACAAAAGATACCCAGTTGTTTTTATAGTTCCACCATATTATCGGGAACGCCATGGCAATGGTAATCAACACCGCTAAATACGGACCGGGATGTGTTAGCCAATGGCGCTGCTTTTTATTGGTGATGATAAATATGAATACCCCGGCAAATAAAAAAAGTACATGATATTTACTTAAAGTGGCAAAACCCATACATATGCCTATTATTATCCAAAGCATATATACCTTGCGGCTATCGGTTTTTGTATTAAGCGGTTTGTCTTCGCCAATGCCCATTACTTTTACAATAAACCAGGTGCTTAACAGCCAAAAGAACATTAACGGTCCATCGGGTTGGTACCAGCAGGCAATGGCTACGGTAAATACCGCACTTAAATTCATTACTACAACCGCCCAAAAACCGGCTTTAGCGTTAAACAATTTCTTGGTGATCAAAAACAATAGCCAGCTTGTACCTGCAAATAATAAAACCGTTGGAAACCGCAATCCTAAATTATTTAAGCCGAACAACTTTATACTTAAACCACCTAACCAAAAAAACAAAGGGGGTTGATCAAAATAACTCAGATCGAAATGGATAGCGCCCCGAAAATAATAGGACTCGCCATTTCCCAGGCCCGTATAGGCAGCAATGAGCAGGCGGATAACAAAAGTAATTAGTATTAATACAAGGGTGAATGACCGGGCGTTAGCTTCTGTTAATTTCTTCATTAATCAGCTTTATTTTTTGACAGTGCAAGGTCTTAATTTTTTTAAATAAAATAGGGATTTATTTAGTAAGACATACTCAACATTACATATAAAGGGATAGCCCAATTTAAGGTTAGGAAAACCCACGCTGACCTATATCCCAAAATCACGCTAAGACAAGATATTGTAAACTATAATAGTATCGTTCTGGAAAAGCCTCCAACTACTGGTTTGTCAAACCTGGTAACGTACGTTTTTCAGGCGGCAATGCTAAAAATTTTTTATAGGAATCGTTAATATAGGCAGCTAATGAAGGGCCATTATTATCTCTTAAAAACGCATAACTTGGACGGTAAAGTGTCATAAAATCTTCCAGTTCCCTCCCCTTTAAAGGTACTATACTGCCAACATAAGCCTTAGTGTATACCGCATCTACATGCCGTTCCTGCTCTTCGCGTGCAAAGTAATGTTTAAGCCGGCGGGCATCTTTTCCTTCCTTTGAAAACCAGGTGCTTGGCGAAAGTACATAAACCTTACTTTTAGTATATACATCCGGGTATTCGGTACGTGGATTAAATGTTTCTCCCCTGGTTGAATTAATATTTACTTCCCGCAATCCAATACTCATTGATTTTAATTCCACCCTTTTAGGCTTCATATCAATTACATACAATGTATCAGATACATACCCCGGCGAGTTAAAAATTAGTAAATGCCCCGTTGCTGAGTTTATTTCAAAATTACCTTGTTTATCGGTAAGTGTAATTTGCTTGTTGGTATTATCTTTTACAAAAACATCAGACATTCTATTACCGCTGCCACCTTCATGCACGGTTCCCTTTAAAAGTTGTTGTGCATTTACCGAACCGGCTATTAATCCTAAAAGGACAATTCCAAAATACTTCTTCATGGCTACCTAATATATGGTTTAAAATTAACTCATTTAACCGCTAATGGTTTTATTTTGATGTTTTTTAACAATAAAAAGACTTAACCGTCTTTGCAAAATCCCCGCAACAAAAAACCCGGTTTTTAGCCGGGCATTTTGTATGGTATTTAGTTTTCTTTTAATTTTTTGCTGTCCAAACATTATTTGCCGGGTTATAATCAGGCAATGAAGAATCAGGGTTATAAGTAACTGATTGGATCGCTTCAGTAGAAGGATATTTGAATGACCAGCTTGTATTACGCTCCCATATTTCTGCTGCGAAATTTACACGATCAGTTTTACCACTAACCGTTTTAATCTCAATTACAACCGGCATAGCCATTTTTTCAAGGTTATCTATCGTAATAATTGCACCTTTTGCAGGGTCATTGTCTACATACCTTACATCACGCACAGCAACATCCAAACGCCATGTATTTTCAAACCAGCCTCTCCAAAACCATTGTAAACTTTCCCCGGAAGCATTTTCTATTGTATGGAAAAAATCATCAGGAGTTGGGTGCTTATAGGCCCAGCGTTGAATATAGGTTTTAAATGCATAATCAAAACGTTCAGGGCCTAATATTTCTTCACGCAACAATGTTAAACCAGCAGCTGGCTTACTATATAATAAAGTACCGTTGTTGGCTTCTTTAAGGTTATCCGGATTGCTTAATATCGGTTCAAGAGAAGGACGGGTATAGGTTCTCCAGCCGTTCATAAGGCTTGTCGTATCATTTCTCTTTTTAAATTCTCCTTTTAGCGCATAATAAGAGGAAAGTGTGTTAATAAATGTATTAAATCCTTCATCCATCCAACCATATAACCGTTCGTTTGAACCTACAACCATCGGGAACCAGTTATGGCCAAATTCATGATCTATTACACTCCAACCGCCATTTAAACTACAAAATATAATCCCCGGATATTCCATTCCGCCAGCCTCACCTGCAACAGCTACGGCATTAGGGTAAGGATATTCAAACCATTTTGCAGAATTATATTCAATTGAATTTTTAACAAACTCAGTTCCACGGCTCCATTGCGCTCTGCCGGCAGTGCCTTCAACCGGGTAGGCAGATATAGCCAAAGATTTTTTGCCGCTTGGCAGATCCATTTTAGCAGCATCAACAATAAATGATGCCGATGCAGCCCATGAAGCATCGCGGGCGTTACGGATTTGATAATGCCAGGTTAGTTCAGCTTTGCCTGCAGGACGTGATGAAGGATCCGTAACCTCACTGGCATTACGGATAAATACAGTTTTTTCACTTTTTGCTGCTTCAGCCCATCTTTTTTGCTGTTCAGGTGTATAAACATCTTTCGGGTTCAGCAATTCTCCTGAACATACCACAATATCTTTAGCCGGAGCAGTAATATTAATATCAAAATTGCCATACTCCAGGTAAAACTCACTTTCGCCGGTATAAGGCAAAGTATTCCATCCTATAATATCATCATATACACACATACGTGGGTACCATTGTGCAACCTGGAATATTTTGCCATTTTTTGACCTGTCCACACCCACAATACCCATCCGGTCTGAGCCATAATCAGGCGATATAAATGAATATTCTATTTTTAATTTTAACTCCCCGCCTGCAGCAGCAACACCATTGGGTATAAACACCTGCATACGGGTATCATTAATCATGAATTTAGCGTCAGTTGTCGTAGTAGTTTTGCTTCCTTTAGCTGTACTTAAAATTTTAACTGATTTAATTTTATATCCGGCATCAAATACTTGTCCGCGGCCCCAGTTACGGCTTTGTTGCACATCTCCCGCTAAAGGAACTTGCTTATTTCCCCTGGAATCTAATTTAAACAGATTTTGATCTAACTGCATCCATATAAAATCCAGTTTTTGAGGACTATTATTAGTATAGGTTAATGTTTCACTCCCTGTGATCTCATTGTTTTCATCATTCAGTTTAGCGGCTAACTGATAATCTACCCGGTTTTGCCAGTATTTTGGTCCGGGTGCACCATCAGATGCCCTATATTCATTTCCGTTTTTAGTGAAAAAAAACGGCTTCCAAAGTTCATGATAATCATATTTTGTTGCGGGTGCATTTGGGTCCACAACTAATCCCGGTCGTCTTCCGGCACCACCTGCTCTGCCTGCATTTGAATTTTGAACCGGGGGAGTTTGAGGCAGTCTTTCCGGAGGTACAATTTGTGCATCAGCAATGGAAATACTTACCAATAAAGCCAACGTATTAGCAATAATTTTAAATTTCATCAGTTAATTTTTTGTTTGATAACAAAACTAAAAAAAAATACAACCTAATGTGTTTGAAACATTATTATTACAATCAATCCAATAGGATTTTATCCCGATAAATACTATTAATTTAGTATAAAAGGTTTAATTTTAGAAGTATTAGCCTTTTTTAGTCGCTATTTTTCAAAATGCTGCTGATAAGTTGCTTCATCAAACCCAAAAAACAAAAAGTTGCCATCCTCAACTACCGGTCGTTTTATCATACTGGTTTTTTGTTGTATTAATTGCAATGCGGCTTCCTTTGTTTTTATACCTTCTTTTATTGCAGGGTCAAGTTGTTTCCAGGTAAGACCCTGTTTATTCATAAACTTTTCATAACCTGCTTTTTCATCCCATTCCTTTAATTTTTCGGTGGGTACACCAAGTTTTTTAAAATCATGAAACTCATAAGCTATATCATTGACCTTAAGCCAGTCTAATGCTTTTTTAACTGTGTTGCAATTGGTAATACCGTATATTTTCATGCAACAAAACTACTAATTTCCGCAAGTTCAACTGGCATTGTTATTAGCCAGTTAGAATCATTACCCCCCGGTACTGCCTTTGCCGCCGCTTTTGGTGTCATCATTATTAATGCCCCGCTGGTTCTTTTTAATATCGCTGTTAAGCTTGCCAAATTTATAATTGAACCTTATTGCAAATGACCGGTAATAGTTTTGATTAAATGTATTTTGATAGAAATCAACCGTATTCGTTGTTGATCTGTAAGTCATGTATTTACTGTAGGGGTTGTTTGCCACAAGGGAAATGGTGGCTTTCTTATTCAGGAACTCTTTTGAAAACACATAGGATGTATAAATAAATTTACTGGTTTGTCCCTGTAAAACAACATTACCACTGTAATAGCCGGCATCAATGCCAAAACGGTAACCTTTTTCAAATTTATACCCCACATTTGCATATGCGTTGCCGGTGTAGCCATCATTTTTATAAAGCTGACCATTGTATTCGCCTTTTAACCAGATGTGGTTAAGCTGAGCGTTCATGGTAATCGTTAGCTTTTTAGTTATGGCCTGTGTAGTATTAAATGTTATACCCAAACTGCGGTTGCTTCCTAAATTTTGATAGGTTGTAGTGGTCACCGTATCTTTTATACCACCTACATTATTAACTTCCAATCCGGAAACATTTTGAATGGAGTTATTTGAAAAAGCATAATTAATACCGGCATTAATGGAATTTTTTGCAAAATTGCTATAAGTTAGTTCAAACCTATGGCTCAGTTCAGGCCGCAAATTAGGGTTACCAAAATTGATAAAATTGGGATTTGAACGGTCAACAAAAGGATTGAGCTGATAAATGCCGGGGCGCCGTATACGCTCAGTAAAACCAAAATTAAAACTGCTGCTTTTTAAATTTCGCTGAATAGATATGGATGGGATCAGATTATTATAATCCTGCTTAACAAAACTTGCGGTCGACGAGAAATTAGCGTCTATGTTCGTATGCTCAATACGCAAGCCTCCTTTAGCTGTCCATTTTTCTAATTTTAACTGATATGAGTTGTACAAGCTAATTACATTTTGATGGTAATTAAAATCATTGGTCTGTGCAGGGTTAGTTATATATTTATTAGTTGCGCTATCCCTGTTGTCTACATGGTATTCGCTAAAATTATTACGTAATATCGCTTTTGCTCCGGCTTCAATAGTTATCTTTTTAAGTGGATGCACATAATCTAATTGAAAGGTATGGGCCTTATTACCAGCATTATTATATTGCTGATAATCAGGAAATACTGATAAAGGGTAGTTTATCCTTTGTGAAAATAAATTATCATTAAGCTGTTTATTGGGCGAATAATCATACTTATAAGATATAGTTAAAAGTCTGTCTTTTTGATGCTTAAAACCAAGTTGATAATTAACAGCAGCATCAAAACCCAGATAACTGCCAGTACCAATATTTGTTAGGCTATAATATTGAGCAGTTCCTCCACTGCTATTGGTTAAGTCAGATAACTGATCCGTATTTTGTCCATATTTATTGGTAAATGCTTGCAGCGATCCTGTTAATAAATTCAAGCTATCTATTTCATAACTTAACTCGGTGTTAGCATAATCATAATGTCCGTAAAAGGCATTTGTTCCGGTTTGGCTTAATAATGATTGCTGTTTAAGGAAGTTTTGTGTACTGCCAAAGCCCGCTTCTTGCTTATTTTGTTTCCCTAAGCCTGCATAAGCCGACAAGCCAAACTTACCGTGCTTATAGGTACCATTTAAGTTTATACCCGGCCCCCAAACACTATTCATCCGTCCGTTAATGCCTAAATTATAACCCTGGTCCAGGTTCTTTTTTGTGATGATGTTAATTATACCGGTCAACCCTTCTGCATCATATTTTGCAGGTGGTGTAGTGATTACCTCTATCTTTTCAATATTGGTAGCAGGCATCGCCCTTAATATATCTGATGGATTTTTAGCTACCAGGGCAGACTCTTTGCCATTGATCAATATTTTATAGTTGCCGCTGCCTTTCAGCTTAATATTATCTGATGCATCTACCGACAAAAGCGGAACCTTACGCATCATATCCAGGGCCGTTAATGCTTTACTCTCCGGGTCAGCCTGCACATCATAACTCATGCGGTCAACCTCCTGCTTCATTAACGGTTTTACAGCTGTTATAGAAACCGTTCCTAACTGTTTACTTGAAGGCGATAGGGTAACCTTGCTCATATCTATAATCGGTCCGGATTGTGTTATAGTTACAACTTTATCTTTATAACCCACAAAAGCCAATACTAACTGATAATTTTTACCTGTAGGCGCCACCAATTCAAAACTCCCATCCTCTTTTGTTAATGCACTTTTTACAGGTAACTTGGTATTAACATCCTGCAAAGCTGCAGTAACATAACTTAAGCTTTGATTGTTGGCCGAATCTATAACCATGCCCCTCACGGTAATATTTTGCTGAGCGTTTTGCCCCCAGACCAACATGGAAAGAAAAGTTCCCATTGTGATAAGTAGTAGTTTTTTCATAGAGTATTTAGGTACTAATAGACGTGTAAGATATGAAGGTGTTACAAACAAATAAAACTTTTAACAATATTTAACTATACACTTAGTTATATGTTAAAATCCGGGCATTAGCTCACTATTTTTATAGTGATGTATTACCGCTTTTTATATAGCGTATAAAAATTCGAAGTACGCCGAAAGATATACGGTAATTATTTACCTGTTAAATAAATGGGATGAAACCGGTAAATTACAGGATCAGACAGGGAAACTGCGGGATGAATTGTCAATAGAAATTAATCACTTACTAACGTGTTGTGCGATTAAAAAGCTAAAGCATATTTAAGATGATTTTGGTTTCCGTGGATAAAACTTAAAATTGCCATCAGCATTAATAGAAGATTTGAAAACAGATTTGGTAATGTCCAAAAATAGATAGAAATTGCTCTAAAGGTTGTGCATAAAGAAACATTTAATTGGCGTTAAATATTCTTTAAATATTGATTATCAATATAATGAATAACTTTTTCTTCCATTTTATATCACTTTTTTAATCGTACAACACGTTTAAATATGAAAAAAGTAACGGGCCTTGGCGGCGTATTTTTTAAATGCGATAATCCGCAAGGTATGAACGAATGGTACGCCAAAAACCTTGGATTGGCTACCAGTGAATACGGAACAACGTTTGAGTGGCGGCAGGCCGATAATCCGTCGAAAAAAGGATCCACAGCCTGGTGCACGTTTCCGCAGGATACCGAATATTTCAATCCGTCAGCCAAGCCATTTATGATTAATTATCGGGTGGAAAATATTGTTGTGCTGGTAGATGAACTAAAAAAGGACAACGTGACCATTATTGATGAGATTGCGGAATATGAATATGGCAAATTCGTCCATGTGCTCGATCCGGAAGGGAACATTATTGAGCTTTGGGAACCAA
>JAQBOY010000499.1 GCA_028287805.1 Mucilaginibacter sp. | reverse complement strand
TAATCTTTCCAAAGCCATACCCCGCGACCCTTTGATCAGGATAGTTGAGTTTTTTATTGGATTCGCTTTTAAACCGGTTATAGCTTCTTCAACTGTTAAGTAAAAGGTATTAGCGTCCATGGTCCATGGTCCATAGTCTATAGACAGACTTGCCTGTTGAAAGTCTTCCCCAATAAATATCCGCTCATCCACATTCGTATCGAAAGCCTTTTTGATCACAGCTTCATGTTCGGCGGCTGATTCATCGCCCAGCTCAAACATATCGCCCAGGATAAGCACTTTACGGCTTGCTGTTAACTTTCCAATGTTTTCAATGGCGACAAACATACTGCTGGGGTTGGCATTATAATAATCGCAGATGAGCATATTGGTAGCAGTTTTTACAACTTGCGAACGGTTGTTTTTTGGCTGGTAACTTTCAATACCCTTATTTATTTCACTTGCGGGCAGGTTAAAATAAACGCCGATACATATGGCAGCTAATATATTATCCAGGTTATAAGCACCGGTAAGCTGTGTTTTTACGGAGTAGCTTTCTCCCGAAGTATTGTTTGTCCACTGCAAGGTTAGGAGCGGTGCGTTTGCCATTATTTCGCCGCTAACCAGGTCATCAATAGCATCGCCATAAAAAATGGCACGATTGCCAAAATTGCGTGTTTTCTGCATTTCCATTAACACGGTACTGTTGCTGTTGATAAATGGAATGCCTTTTGAGTCCTGACTCAAATAATCATAGAGTTCTCCTTTGGCAATCTTTACCCCTTCCACACCGCCGAAACCCTCTAAATGAGCCTTGCCTACATTAGTAATTAGCCCATGTGTTGGTTGGGCTATACTGCATAGCAGCTCAATTTCTTTTTGATGATTAGCGCCCATCTCGACTACCGCTATTTGGTGAGAGCTATCTATACTTAAAACCGTAAGCGGTACACCGATATGATTATTTAAGTTACCCTGGGTAGCCAAAGTTTTAAAGTGCTGCGATAATACCGCATTGATCAGCTCTTTAGTGGTAGTTTTGCCGTTTGTGCCTGTAAGGCCAATAACCGGGATGGTTAATTGTTTGCGGTGATGTCTTGCCAGGTCCTGGAGGGCCGTTAAAACATCATTAACCAATATATATTGCTCATTTAATTGAAAGGAAGCATCGTCAATTATCGCGTAGGCAGCGCCTGCAGCTATGGCCTGTTCGGCAAAAGTATTGGCATCAAATTTTTCTCCTTTTAAAGCAAAGAACAGGCTGCCCGCGGCTCTCTTACGGGTATCGGTACTGATAACCGGGTGCAGCTGGTAGATTTGGTAAAGATGTTCTGTGGTTGTCATTTTAATGTTTGTTTATCCAAGTTGTTGGTGACAACACCAACAACGGCGTGAATTTCGCGTCTCCGCGTTTAATATTTTTATCCGGTTTGTTGGTGATAACACCAACAAACGGCGCAACTTATTCCCGTTGCCTGTGTCCTCACAGGCAACAAAATATGTCGAATTAACCTGTTGTTTTAGTTGTCTGTGAAGACACAGACAACGGAATGTGTTTGTCCGGGTTGTTGGTAATAACACCAACAACGGCGCGGATGTTGTTTTTTTATGGTGTAGAGACGCAATATTTTGCGTTTCTACATTTGATTTCTATTTAACCAGGCTACCGTTGCTTTGATCTCTCCATAACTATAATCATCTCCCAATATTTCCTTTAAAGGCGATAATCTATCAGCGCCATAACTTTCTATGGCATCTTTAATGGCCGGTATTTTTTCTTCAGATACCATATCCAGCACATCCATTTCGCCGATAGCTATAAAATAGCTTAAATGACTTTCAATGGTTGACGCGGCAAGCCCCCGCTCATCGGCCACTTCGGCTATGCTTTTTCCGGTGCGGTATAAATTGAAACTGGTTAGCCGCGTATCGCTGCTACGTATCTTTTCAGTAGCCTTTTCCGCCCTTGGTTTGCGCTCACGCTTTTTGCTTTTCTGGCCGATCTTTGACGAGAGTTTTCTTTCGCTGCAATAGCTATTTACTTGAGTTAAAAAATCCCGGCCATAACGGGCGAGCTTAATATCGCCAAATCCGGATATCAACCGCAGCTCATCCAAACTTTGCGGAAAGTAGGTGGCCATTTCCACCAGGGTAGCGTCAGACACAATAATGTAAGCCGTTACATTTTCCAATACGGCCATCTCCCGGCGGGTGTTTTTTAATACCGTTAACAGGTCGGCCTCAAACGGCAGCGCTTCAGTTGGATTGGGTTCATCCATGATCTGCGTAGCTATCAGCTCCACCTTTTGTAAACCTTTTAATACCGCTTCACTTTTTGGCGTTAATTTTAAAACCGGGTAAGCATCATCCGTAACCTGTAAATAACCTAAGGCGGTAAGCTCGCGCAGGTAGCGTTGCCAGTCGGTTTTGCTGATGTCGGCACCCACGCCATAGGTTTTTAATTGCTTATGCTCTTCCCTGATCTTTTCATTTTTTGATCCGCGTAAAAAATCGATCACATACGTGCCGCCAAAACGCTGGTTTAACCGGTAAACGGCAGATAGCGCTTTTTGCGCGATGAGCGTAGCGTCAAATTTGGTGAATTCGCTTAAGCAAACATCGCATGATGCGCAATTTTCAGGCGCCTGCTCATCAAAGTAGTTCAGTAAAAACTGGCGGCGGCAGGTGGGCAGCTGGCAATATTTTACCATATCGTTCAGCTTGTTTAGCATGATGCGGGTTTGCTCCTCGTTGTTTTCAACGCTGGCAAAGCCTTTGAGCTTGATGGCATCTCCCGGCGAATAGAAAAGCATGGCGGCCGAAGGCAGGCCATCGCGCCCGGCCCGGCCTGTTTCCTGGTAATAGCCTTCAATATTTTTAGGCATATCCATGTGCACCACATAACGTACGTTTGATTTATTGATCCCCATGCCAAATGCAATGGTGGCAATAATGATCTTTATATCATCACGCAAAAAGGCTTCCTGGTTGCGGGCCTTAACTGCATTATCCAAACCTGCATGGTAGGCTTCGGCTAAAAAACCTTCTGCTTTCAAGTCTGCCGCTAATGCTTCGGTTGATTTGCGCGACAAGCAATAAATAATACCCGATTCATCCTTACGGTCGGCCAAAAAGGTAAGCAGCTGGTCAAAACTGTTTTTTTTAGGCATTACCCGGTAAGTGATATTGGCGCGGTTAAAGGAAGAAATAAAGATGGCCGGGTCTTTAAGTGCTAATTTATCAAGTATGTCTTTTTGGGTCAGCTTATCGGCAGTAGCTGTAAGGGCTATAACCGGGACATTTGGAAAATCATTTTTTAAACCGGCAAGCGCCAGGTATTCCGGCCTGAAATCATGCCCCCATTGTGATATGCAATGTGCCTCATCAATGGCTATTTGCACAACCGGGAGGGTTTTTAAAAAGCCGATCAACTTACTTTCAGATCCGAACAACCGCTCGGGCGCCAGGTATAGCAGCTTTATCTGATTGTTTTTTAGTTGGTTAATAATTTGCGCTTGCTCATCAGGTGATTGGGCTGAATTTAAAAACGCGGCAGGTATGCCCATTACAGTCAGGCTGTCTACCTGGTCCTTCATGAGGGCTATAAGTGGTGATATGACGATAGTTAGCCCGTTAAGCAAAATAGCCGGCAACTGGTAACATAAGGATTTACCGCCACCCGTTGGCATAAGCGTTAATACATCTTTTTTATTTAAAACATGCTGAATAATAGCTTCCTGCTGATGCCTGAACTTACTGTATCCAAAATATTTTTGCAGAGCCTGAATGGGAGTCATGTTTTTTATGTGCAGATATGCAAATGTGCAGATTTTTGTCTGAAGTTAAATTTAAGAATTTTCCACGTATAGTTTAGCTTTAGCCGAAGCCAGCATCTCACTCCGTAAAAGCTGCAAGGTTCTTTAAAGTTGAAGTCATTCCTTTATTGTGGTCCCCTGGTTGTATCCCGCTGGGTACATTCTCGCAAAGGATGGTGACCTCGGTACCACCTGATACGGGAGATAAGGCAGTAGTAATTTTCATCGCCCCAGCGAAAGCAGAATCATCCGATTCAAATTCTACTAATTCAACAATTCGCTTATCTGGGACCAGCTCCAGAAATTGGCCCTTAAACACATCGGCGTGCTCCGATGTTTTGCCGCGTACCTCGTGGTCAGTATCTTTATATCCGAATGACATTCGAAAGGTTCCGCCCTCCCGCGGGTTAAACTCATAGATTTCGCATTTCATGCCTTCCGGCGGCCGCCATGAGGCAACAGCTTTCGCATCTAAAAATGCCTGATAGATGGTTTGCGGAGGTGCCATGATAACTCTTGAAGCAGAGTCGGTTCTTTTATTGCTAAATGAATTCGTCATGACTATTTACTTTTGTGTAAGTAAAATTAAGTTTCCCACATCAATAATACAAGACGGGCAGGGGGCCAAATGGGGGCTTTAAGCATTGATTTATAAATTTCGTAGTCTGCCAATATTTGCAGAAAGATAAATCATAAAAATACCATAACTTCACTTTTATATATGTCAAAAAAGTTATTACTCCTGTTCGTTTGGTTAAGCAGTGCTTGCGCGGCCTTTTCACAAAAAATTCAATCACCATCAGAATTTTTGGGATATCACCTGGGAGACCAGTTTACCTATCATTACCGAATTGTTGAATACTTTAAATATGTTGCCCAAACATCAAAAAATGTAAAACTGGTGAAATATGGAACCACTAATGAGGGGCGTCCTTTGATGGCCATGTTTATCGCTTCGGATGAAAATATAGGCAGACTGGAAGAAATCAGGCAGAATAACCTGCGCCTGGCGGGTATGAATAGTAGCAATGGAAGCAGCAGTAGCACCACAGCTTCAACCGCTACTACACCGGTTATCATTTGGTTAAGTTATAACGTACATGGTAATGAGCCAAGCTCGAGCGAGGCGGCTATGCAGACCTTGTATGATATGGTTGATCCGGCTAATACACACACTAAAGCCTGGTTAAAAAATACGGTTGTAGTTATTGACCCGTGTTTAAATCCCGACGGGCGCGACCGCTATGTTAATTTCTATAATTCAGTAAAAGGCACTTCGCCGGATGCTAACCCATCGGCCCGCGAACACAGTGAGCCCTGGCCGGGTGGCCGGGTAAATCATTATTATTTTGACCTTAACCGTGATTGGGCTTGGCAAACACAAAAGGAAACGCAAGCCAGGGTGGCTTTATTTAGCCAATGGTTGCCGCAGATACATGTGGATTTTCATGAACAAGGTTATAATTCCCCTTATTATTTTGCACCTGCTGCAGAGCCATTTCATAAAGATATTACCGCATGGCAAAAGGAATTTCAAACCATTATCGGCAAAAACAATGCTAAATATTTTGATCAGCAGGGCTGGTTATATTTTACCAAACAGGAGTTTGATTTGCTATACCCATCTTATGGTGATACCTACCCTACCTATAATGGCGCTATTGGAATGACTTATGAGCAGGGAGGAATTGGGGCTGGTTTGGCTATTGTTACGCGCATGGGTGATACCCTAAAACTTTCTGATCGTATTGCCCACCATCTTTCTAATGGTTTAAGCACTATAGAAACCGGATCGGCTTATGCGCAAAAAGCAATTAATGAATTTAAAAAGTATTATGAAAATAGCCGCACTAATCCGCCGGGAGAATATAAGGCGTATATTATTAAAAATGATAATGCGGATAAAATAGCAGCGCTTGCCAAGGTGCTCGACCGAAACGGTATACAGTATGGATTTGGTTTAAAAAGTTCCACAATAGGGTACAATTATACAAATGGCAAAACCCAGGCCTTTTCTATAGGGCAAAATGATATGGTTATAACGGCTTATCAGCCAAAGTCGGTATTATTAAATGTACTGCTGGAGCCTAAAACTATTGTTGCTGATTCAATTACCTATGATATAACTGCCTGGGCATTACCTTATGCCTATGGTTTAAATGCCTATGGTGTAAAGGAGCCTTTAAAACCAGTTACAACAGGATTAACTCCAATAAAAGCGGTGCCGGTTAACAGCACAAATGCCTATGCTTATGTATGTGCCTGGCAATCTGTTGAAGATGTGAAGTTTTTAGCAGCCTTGTTAAAAGAAGATATTAAGGTCCGCTATTCAGAAGTGCCATTTGAAGTAGGTGATAAAAAGTTTGAAGCCGGCTCATTGATCATTGCCAAAGCGGGAAATGACCGTAATGATTTCAACCTGTTTATCAGCCGTTTGGCTGCCAGTTATAATCGTAGCCTGGAGCCATTAGCATCCGGGTTTGTGGATAAAGGGTCAGATCTGGGCTCAGATCATATTAAATATATGGTTCCTCCTAAAATTATGCTGGTTGCCGGTGAAGGTGTATCATATGAAGCAATGGGTGAGATATGGCATTTTTTTGAACAGCAGATAGGCTATCCGGTTACACAAGTAAAATACAGTGATCTGAACCGGGTTAAATTAAGTGATTTTGATATCGCCATTTTCCCCGATGGACGGTATGCAGATTTTCCTTCAGATAAATTGCTGTCATGGGTTCATGATGGTGGTAAACTTATTGCTTTAGAGAACGCAGTTGCACTATTAGCGGATAGGAAAGGACTTGATATTAGTAAAAAGAAGGAAGATAAGGGGGGGCCTAAAAATCATCCCGCTGATGATAAGGTATATGAAAACCGCGAACGGGAGGCAACAAGCTCCAGTGTCCCGGGTGCTATTTATAAATTAGATTTAGATAACACTCATCCGCTTGGTTTTGGTTTGCGTAAATATTATTATGCCTTAAAATTAAATGATGAGATATATGAGCCTTTAGGCGATTCCGGGTGGAATGTAGGCACCATTAAAAAGGATAATTGGGTTGAAGGTTTTGTTGGCCGGAAAAGCAAGGAAAAATTAAAGGACGGCATGTTATTGGGCGTTCAAAAATCAGGCAGAGGATCTGTTGTTTATATCGTAGACGATCCCTTGTTCCGCAGCTTTTGGGAAAACGGGAAACTACTGTTTAGCAACGCGGTTTTTATGGTGCAGTAACCCCCGGGCCCCCTAAAGGGGGAGTAATTAAGCATGCGGTTTTTCAATCCCTCCCCTTTAGGGGCCGGGGGTCAATTATTCCCCTTCACCCTTCCCTTTTCGTCCTCGGCGCCGGTTTGGTGATTACGGGCTTTTATTTTACTGTTACCGAAGTTATAGGTAAAGGTTAAACGGGCAACGCGTGTTTCGTTTTTCTGTTTAATTTGAATGATGTCGCTTTGATAGTTAAGGTTTACATCGTTAGTGCGCGTATTAAAAACGTCACTTACCGAAAATTTTATATTCATTTTCTTAGCGGAAAATGAACGGCTTATACCCAGGTCAACATTATACTGTGGTTTTATTTCAAACAGCCCATAGGTTTGTGCTGATTGATAATTTTCCAACAACTCTGTTTTGAAACCGCTAAACAAAAAAGACTGGGTTACTTTAACCTGGTAAGCAGCTTGCCCTTTATTCAGATTTGCACCTAATATTGAATTGGATATAAACTGGTTGTAAAATCCGTTTACGTTAATATTGCCGGTAAACCATTTGGCAATAGTATATGGCGAATTAATATTGATGTTATAGGAGTTTTGAGTTTGTAAATTAAGGGTAGTTTGATAGGTGGCCTTTTTAACTACATCAGTTATTAATATTTGGGTTATGGCGTCCCTGGTTTGGCTGTAACCTAAACTAACATTAATGGTTTTATTATAAGTATAATTCAATTCAAAGCTATTGGTGTATTGCGGTTTTAAAAAAGGGTTTCCCTGCTCATAAGTATAAGGGTCAAGATAATATACAAAGGGATTCAGGTTATCATACCCGGGGCGATCAATGCGGCGGCTATAGGTAAGGCCAAGCTCGTTTTTAGTTGAAAAGGTATGATTAATGAAAACGCTTGGAAAAAGGTCAAAATATTTACGGTTTATAGGGGTGGTATTAACTAAATCGCCGGTTGAGTTGGTATATTCTCCTCTTAAGCCTAATTGTATGGAAGTGCTTTTATATTCCTTGCTTAAATTAACATAAGCGGCTGAAATTTTTTCATCATATATAAAACGGTTAGTACGTGTGGTGTCATTGATATAGCTGCCGTTCCTTAATATTTGTGCCTCCAGGTCATTGTCAGTTTTTACATCACTATATTTTAAGCCTGATTCAAGCTTTAGTGTTTTGGTTATAGGGTAAGTATAATCAGCCTTTGCGGTACGAATGGTAATGGTTGAAGGCGTTTGGTTGCGTATATAAAGCGATGGATGTTGTATGCTGCCATCTGGTAAAAAGAAATCTGTACTGTATTGGGCATTGGTATTATTATTAAACTTTGAATAATCCAGATCAACGTTTAATACCTGGCCGGATTTGGTTAGCTGGTACCGGTCATTTAAGTTAACAGCGATATCTTTATAAACTTGTCTTATAACTGATTTTGTATGCTGAAATGAATCAATAGCCGCAGGGGTTGAACCAATATGCGTAGGATTATCATTAAAATCGCTTTCGTGGTTAACATATCCGCTTACTATAAACCCAATAGTGTTTTTTGATGACAAATCATAGTCAGCCCCTATACGGTAACTATTGTTATGGTTAATTTGAGGCATAAAAGTAGATTGCCTAAAATAAGTTGTTTGACCGTTACTGCCTACCACCTCACGATTAATCTCTAATATCCGTCCTCTCTGGTTGTCATTATGGTTAAAATTTCCAAAGACATTTAGCTTGCCATCTTTATGATTTAAGGATAAGTTGGCATTGTCTTTTGGGTAAGCGCCAATTCCGCCACCCAGCGTAACACTGCCATTGGTACCCGAGTCTTTATTCTTTTTCAGCTTTATGTTAATAATGCCCGAATTGCCCGAAGCATCATATTTAGCTGAAGGATTAGTGATGATCTCAATAGACTCAATAGTAGTGCCATCTGTTGAGCGTAATAAAGTAGCCAATTGAGCGGCTGATAAATAAGTTAGTTTATCATTTATCATAACGGTTACACCCTGCTTCCCTTTCAGGCTGATGTTGTCATCCTTGTCTACCGTAACGCCGGGCGCGCGTTCTAATATTTCCATAGCCGAATTTCCCGCAGCCAGTACGCTGTTTTCAACGTTCATTACAGTACGGTCAATTTTGCGTTCAATAAGCGGTTTTGAGGAAGAGATAGTTACCGTTTTTAAACTTTGATTATTATTCTGCAAGGCTAAATTGGGTACGGTAATGGTTTGCGTATTGTCGTTTATTGTAAAAGGGTTACTTACAGCTTTTTTATAGCCTACGGCTGTTGCCTTAATCATATAGGCGCCTGCAGGAACGCGGTCAAACAGGTAAACACCGGCATCTGTACTCAGTGTGCCTTTAACTATAGAGGAGTCTTTAGCTTTTAACAAGCTTACGGTAGTATACTCCATTGGCTTATTTTGTGCATCTAATAATAA
>JAQBOY010000458.1 GCA_028287805.1 Mucilaginibacter sp. | reverse complement strand
GGCAGCCAATCTCTTGATTTTGGAAGCTGGAGCATGGCCGGTGGCAATGCCACCGGGAACAAATATTCTGCACTTACACAGATAGATACCAGCAATGTTAAAAACCTGCAGGTAGCCTGGACATATCACACCAATGATGCAGATACAACAGCATCATCACAAATACAATGTAATTCTATTATTGTTAATGGTGTTTTGTTTGGAACATCCCCTCAGCTGAATTTGTTTGCTATTGATGCGGCTACCGGGCAGCAAAAATGGATTTATAAACCTGTAATTAAAATTGAAGGTCCAAAGCAGAGTTACTTCAATTTAAATAATAACCGTGGCGTAACCTATTGGACGGATGGCAAAGATGATGGACGTATAATTTATGCTACAGGCCAATACCTGCAGGCTGTGGATGCAAAAACCGGTAAACTGATTGATAGTTTTGGAAATCATGGAAAGATTGATCTGCATGTGGGGTTGGGCGACGATGCAGCTGACTTGTTTGTTACGGCTACCACCCCGGGCACAATTTATAAGAATTTATACCTTACCGGTACCAGGGTAGCTGAAAGTATGGATGCAGCGCCAGGTTATATAAGGGCTTTTGATGTGCGTACCGGTGCGATGAAGTGGGTATTTCATACTATTCCGCACCCTGGAGAGCCCGGCTACGAAACCTGGGAAAACAAAGATGCATGGAAGCTAACCGGCGGAATAAACAACTGGATGGGAATGACGATAGATCAAAAGCGCGGTATAGCTTATGTACCACTGGGTACCGCCTCCATGGATTTTTACGGCGGCAAAAGGCCGGGAGTGAATTTGTATGCTAATTGTTTAGTGGCCCTGGATGTAAATTCTGGTAAGGTTTTATGGCATTTTCAATATGTTCATCATGATGTTTGGGACCGCGATCCTTCATCCGCTCCGGTTTTAGTAACCTTGAGGCATGATGGTAAAATGGTTGATGCTGTTGCCCAAACCACCAAACAAGGTTTTGTTTTTGTTTTTGACAGAGATACGGGCAAGCCGCTGTTTCCGGTAAAAGAAGTGCCGGTTGATACGGTTTGCGGATTAAAAGGGGAAAAGCTATGGCCGACCCAGCCAGAGCCGGTGTTACCTAAACCTTTTGTAAGGCAATCATTTACCATGAAGGATATTAATCCCTATCTGCCTGATTCTTTAAAACAGGATATAAGGCAGCGATTAGCTGTTTATCATACCGGTAAATTGTTTACACCGCAATCAAAGGAAGGCACGATTATATTTCCGGGTTTTGACGGTGGTGCAGAGTGGGGCGGACCGGCGTTAGATCCAAATTCAGGTGTATTATATATAAATGCCAATGAAATGCCCTGGATACTAAAGATGTATGATGTGCAGCAAAAACCTGCCTCATCCGAAAATTATTTGCAGGCAGGGGTTAGGCTGTACCAGCAAAATTGTATGATGTGCCATGGGAAGGACAGAAAGGGCGGGGGCAATTATCCATCTTTAGTAGGTATCAATAAAAAATTAAAAGAAGATAGCCTTATCAGTTTCATTAATAACGGCCGCCGGATGATGCCCGCGTTTCACCATCTCCCGCAGCAGGAAAAAGAAGCTATTGCCAGTTATGTGTTAGGGCTGGCCGGTAAGCAGCATAAAAAATTTGACGTAAAGCCATCTGCTAAAGAGGAATTCAGAGCCTTGCCTTATACTATATCTGGCTACAATAAATTTTTAGCTAAAAATGGGCTTCCGGCCATAGCACCGCCATGGGGAAGTTTAAGCGCAATAGATTTAAACACCGGCAAATACCTTTGGAAAGAAACGCTTGGACAGGATGAAAGATTTAAAGGTGTGAAAAATACCGGTACCGAAAATTATGGCGGCCCGGCTATTACAAAAAGCGGCTTGTTATTTATAGCAGCAACCAGGGATGGCATGTTCAGGGCATTTAACAGGTATAACGGTAAGCTATTGTGGCAGGTTAAACTTCCAAATGCAGGCTTTGCCACACCGTCAATTTACGAAATAGATGGCAAGGAGTATGTTGTTATAGCTTGTGGTGGTGGAAAATTACATACCAAATCAGGAGATGCATATGTTGCCTTCGCTTTAAAAAACAAGTAAGTAAATAGATTATCAGCAAATTCCGGATGATGTTAATGGAACGCAAGTCCTCTAAGCCCCGAAAAGCTTGCTATAAAAAATTTATTATGTAACATATTCATCATTAGCGTGTAGCATATTCATTGATTACCACGTAATGATAAGTATGAAAAGAACACTTAACCTTAATTTTAGCCTTTTGGCAGCTTTTTTAATTTTGACTTTTTCAAACTGTAAAAAGAATGCAAACGGCAGCAATGCTGATATAACGGGGAAATGGGTGAAAACAGAATTTCAGGGAGTTCAGCAATATATATTTAATAGCGATCATACTGTTGAATTTGACCTGTTAGCAACTGATTCTGTTACCAAAGCAGTTATGGGATACCGCTATAAAAGAGTGGGGAAGTACAACATTAAAAACGATACATTAACAATGTTTGATCTGTCTAATTATTCAAATTCTAAAAATAGTTTTGGCCCCATAACTGACCTCATACCAACAAACGGCCCTGCGACCATAACCTACTCTTTTTCATTGAACGCCCAAAAAAACAAGCTTTCATTTTATTTTTATTGTCCACCATACGCTAATTGTCTTCCTTCGCCTATGGTTTATAACAGGCAATAAAAAAAAGAAAAAAGCGAAAACAGATTTTCGATCTCGCAATCGGCAAAATATAAGATCCGTTTTTGTCTTGTTGTATATCCGTTTTTGTACTCCTGCTTTGTAATGGCGGTTGGCATAGGTAACAATTTCATAGATAATATTTCTGGTAAACCTATTTGATTTTGGCCATTACCCGTTAAAAACGAAATGCATGAAAAAAAAATAATGCTATTTTTCTCATATATAAATACTTACAAAAATTGAAGAATACTTACGGTACTCTATTGGTTTATACTGGCTAATTGGGATGTTAAAAACGCACAACTGAAGCTACTGTTAATTAATGTTAATAAGGCAATATTGAAAGTGTTTAAACGTCTATTTAGCATGAAATACAAAATTAAATTAGCAGATGGTACGGCGCAACTGGTGGAAATAACCAGTGCTTATTTTAAGTCATGGCATGTTTGGAATGTCAAGTTTGATGATGGCAAAGTAGTCATGTTGTTTAAACTGGGCAGCGACTGGATGCAACGAAATGAAGACTTCTTAGCCCCGTCAGTTTTAAATACGTTAGGGCGTTTTATAGACAGCATTATTTTAAGAAGGCAACTGATTTAGTTTGCGCTGGATAGTTTATTCTTTATTTTATTGCGATGCTGTAATTGTGCCAAGGCATTTTTTAACGTGCAGACAGTAGATTGAAAATAGCTTCTGAATATTTTAGAACCAATGCCAGGAGTTCGCTTTATGGCCATAAGCTTCTAAGCTTTTAATGGCTGCGCGCCTGCCGGCTTCAATCACTTCCTCCGCTTTGTAAAAATCATATGGTCCACAGCATTCATGTGATATGCTGATCAGGATATCCGGCGAATGCTTTTCGAGCGCCATTTGGGAGGTGTGGTAGGTAATTAAACTGATGGTTTTATTGATTATATCAAAGTAACCGAATTTTTCTTCATGGCTTATAGGGCTGAGCTTATGCAGGTAATCATAAAAGCCCCTGATCTTTTCGTGGTATATGGATTGCTTGTTCAGGGATCCATTTACAGACTGCTTGTTTAGAGATCCATTTACAGAAACTACCGGTTTTTCAAAGGGTATCGGCGCGTTTACATCAACCACTACTAAAATATCCCCATAACTTCTTTTTGCATGTTCAATAGGCAGGTTATTGATAACACCTCCGTCAATCAGTAAGCCGTCAGCAGTTTTTACCGGTGTAAGAATAGTCGGTATCGCGATAGATGCCCTGATAGCGTCCCATACGCTGCCTTTTGTAAAAACCACTTCCTTTTTATTTATAATATCAGCTGCTACAGCCGCATAAGGTATTTTTAAATCTTCAATGGCTGCATCATCAATAAGTCCCCGCAGCCTGTTAAACAGTTTGTCGCCTTTAACCAAACCCTGCCCTCTGAAAGTAAAATCTACCAGTCTGAATACTTTGAATTTATCCAGGGTGCAAATCCATTCTTTATAGGCGCCTAACTTTCCCAGGGCATATACACCACCCACCAATGCCCCCATAGAAGTTCCGGCAATGGATGTGATTTTAAAGCCTTGTTTTTCCAGCTCCTCAATCACGCCTATATGCGCAATTCCCCGGGCACCACCACCTGATAATACTAAAGCGACCTTTTTTTTCATATTGAATGTTTATTTTCCAGGCTGTTGTCGGTTTTGCAACCTGCAACAGCCGTATTAATATTGACAGATTATACCTGAAAGGTTTAATAAATATACAAACAAATCCCGTTTGTAAACCCGTGTTCAACTTGTTGCCGGGCTTTTTTGATCATTATACAAGTTCGTCATTTATAATTCTATAGATATCTTTCCAATGTAAAAATATAACATATACCAATTTGGTTTTTAGTATAAAAAAATTATTATATTTACTAACTAAATCCTTTAGTTATGAGCCAGGAACTAATTGAATTTTCAGCGTTGATTGATGAGCAATTTGAAATGGAAGTTTTTATGGAAGAAGATCTTGATGATTA
>JAQBOY010000448.1 GCA_028287805.1 Mucilaginibacter sp. | reverse complement strand
TGTATAAGTACACTATATTCGTGCTCCTCCTTTGTTTTTTATGATCCATGCAAACTAAAATAGAACTCTACGAAAAGGTTACGCCGCTTGCCCATTTAGGAATTTGGGAAAGAAATTTAACTACAGGTGAAATATATTGGAATCAGGTTGTGAGGGAAATTTATGAAACAGAAAAAAATTTCGATCCCAGCCTTAATGAGACTATTGCTTTTTATGTAGATCCGCCTGCTCTTAAAACTTTGTTTGATAATGCGATTTCAACCGGTAATTCTTTAACTGCAGAGTTGCAATTGCGAACAGCCAAAAATAAATTGAAATGGGTTAAAGTGAGAATGCAGGCAGATATAGAAAAAAAGGGTTCAACTGTTATATACGGTACAATTGAAGACATTTCTGAACAAAGAAACCTGCTTAACATCCTTGCTGAAAGAGAACAGCAATTTCATCATGCTTTTGAATTTGCTCCTATTGGGATGGCATTGGTATCATCTACAGGCTCGTGGATCAGGGTTAATAAAATGCTTTGTGATATGCTTGGCTGGAAAAAAGAAGACTTCCTTAGAAAAACTTTTCAGGATATTACCCATCCGGATGACCTTGATCTTGACCTGAAACAAATGCATGAGTTGCTTGAGGGTAAAACTACTTCTTATAGCATGGAAAAAAGATACTTCCACCAAAATGGAAGGATTATATGGGTATTATTGAGTGTAACACTGGTAAGGGACCGGCAAGGTAACCCGCTATATTTCGTTTCGCAAATCAAAGACATTACAGAGCGGAAGAACATGGAAATTCAGCGGGATAAGGCTTTGGAGACTATTAAAGCCCAGAATAGCCGGCTTTTGAATTTTGCACACATTGTGTCACATAACCTGCGCTCACATGCAGGAAATATTCAAATGCTTACCAATATGATTTCACAGGAAGAGGATACCGGGGAAAGGGAGAGCCTGATAAGTATGCTTGGCATTAATGCGGTGAATTTACAGGAAACGCTTGAACACCTGAATGAAGTGGTTGATATTCGTGCCGGGGGGAAGCAAACACTTAAATCGTTAAATTTATTAAATGAAATTGAAAAAGCTGAAGCCATAGTGTCAGAATCACTTAAACAGGCCAAAGCGGATGTTGTTATACTTGTAGAGCCCGATATAGAGGTAACGTATAATCAGGCTTATTTTGAAAGTATATTGCTCAACCTGCTTACGAACAGTATCAAATATAGAAACAAGGATCATGAGCTAAAGATCAGGATAACAGCGAAGTCTTTAAATGATAAAGTGATACTTGCCATAGAAGACAATGGCATAGGCATAAACCTTGCATTACATGGTAAAAAGATATTCGGCATGTATAATACTTTTAATGGGAATAAGGACGCACGCGGAATAGGCTTATTTTTGGTGAAAAACCAGGTGGAAGCAATGGGCGGTACTATTACCGTTGAAAGCGTACCTGGCGAAGGAACAAAATTTGAAATTACATTTTCAGAACCTCACTTTTAATCAAGTCGTGTTATGGTGATTGTTCCGGGGAATCTATAATCCGGAATAGTTCTTCTTCAGAAAAAAATTCAGTATTGCCAGGGATGTTTTACTGTAACAAATCCTTGCATCTGGCTATAATGAAAACAACCAAATCTTGCCGTTACCTGGCCGTGCTATTTTTTCAATTAATCGTAATTCCGGGTATGCACAAAATGTCACAGTCAGCGGTTACATATGCAGTATCGAAAGAAGCATTGATTAACGCAGCCGGCCAACCGGATTAGCAAAAGATAGCTGCAAGTAACCCCTTTGTTGAGCCGGTTTTTTAATGTTCAATTTCCTTTTGATGATAACCGAATATAAAACAACTGATTGTTTTAAAAGTTATAATATCAGGCTAACGTTATGTTAGCTGCTTTATCCTATAACGTAGCCTGTATACAGGGTTGTTAGCTATGAAAAAAAAGGAAGAAAGAAAATATTTTGATCGGGAGTGGAAGGAAATGCAAGCCAGTTTAAAGGCTTGGTTTAAAAAAGAAAAGCAGGAAGACCTGCATCATTTCCGGGTGCAGGTTAAAAAGCTGCGTGCCTTTCTGATCTTGTCAGAAAGCAATGAACAGCATCCCAAAATGACTAAAAATTTCAAACCGGTGAGACGGATATTCAAACAGGCGGGTGAGATACGGAATGCTCATATGAATATTGAACTGGGAAAAGCGCAACAGGTGGAAAATGATGAGTTTATGAACAATCAGCACCTAATGCAGGTAAAAGCTACCAGGAAGTTCAGATCGAAGAAGATCCGGTTTCTTGAAAAGTTAAAAAGCGCACATCAAAAGCTTAAACAGGAACTTAAACCTATCAATGATGTGCATATCAGCTTCTTTTATGAAAACCATCTCAATCAAATTGCCGCTATGCTGGCGAAGCTTCAGTTTGATGATGAGCTGCATAACTGTCGCAAACAGGTTAAAATTCTAATCTATAATCATAAGCTGGTCCGTACAGCGCTGGATACCGGGTTTAATGGGGATTACCTGGAGCAGGTACAAACTGCTATCGGCGACTGGCATGACCATGTACTTGCCATAAACCTTTTTTCAAGTGACGAGGCAAAAGATAAGACGGTGGTGAGCAACCTGCAAAAGCAGGATAGCGAATTACAAAAGCATATCACCGACCTTACTAAAGATTTTTATAACCGGGCCACCACCGTGGTTGAACTGCCTGTTGAACAAATAGATTAAAAGTTATGGGGGTAGAAATTGAAAGAAAGTTTTTGGTAGACCACGAAGCATGGCATAAAATGAAAAAGCCTGATGGCGTACACTACCGGCAAGGTTATATTTTAAATGACGATAAACGGTCAGTGCGGGTGAGGGTTACCGATAAGCATAGTTACCTTACTTTAAAGGGCAGTGGGGATAGTCATGTAAGCCGTAAAGAATATGAATATGAGATACCTGTTTCAGATGGCAAAGAGCTATTAAAAGCCTTTACAAAAAGTGGCACAGAGAAAATACGTTACCGCATACCTGCCGGTGATTTTACCTGGGAGGTAGATAAATTTTTAGGCGATAACGCAGGTTTGATTGTTGCGGAGATAGAGCTTAAAAATGAACAGGACAAATTTGAAAAGCCGGATTGGGTTACCAGGGAAGTAACTGATGATGAACGTTACACTAACTCCAGGTTAGCAGTTCATCCGTTTAAGGATTGGACCCATTAATTTTTAGTTGCCGGCATGTTAATACATCACTCCATGACTGCAGCATTCTTAAATGATTTTTATTGCCATATTAAACAGAAGGGTGTTACCGTAGCCTGGCTTATATGGTAATAGTGCTTTATCACTTCAGGTTCAACTGTATTACCTATTCAGTTTGATAAGATTCTGATAGTTAAGCCACAGCACAAATAATGAAGGTGCTATGGTTCTCCTATAATGTATAAAATTTTATTCCCACTAAAATTCCAATTTCGCAATAGTTAATTATATTAATTTAAATAAATTCAATATTTCTCCAAACTAAATTATGGTATAAATGTAATATAATTATGCAAAACGCTGCATAAGCAGAGTTAAACACAAAAACCACATTACTAATAAATTAAAACTTTATGCTTGATTCGTTTACCGGTATAAATACGCTTTCTAAAAATCGACTAAAAATTTTTACCTGGCATATTCATGGCAGCTATCTTTATTATTTATCACAAGGAAACTATGACCTTTATATACCTGTTAAAGAAGACAAATCAGAAGGATATTATGGTAAAGGAGAAACCT
>JAQBOY010000439.1 GCA_028287805.1 Mucilaginibacter sp. | reverse complement strand
AACACCTGCCAGGTAGTATTTCCCGTTAAAATTGATCACTCCCGCATCAGCAATTCCTTCAAGCACCGGATTATTTTGGGCATGCAATGAGAATATTACTTCTCTTGAAAGCAGGAGAACAAGTATTAAAACAGTGGCTTTAAAAAGTTTCATTTTGTTTTGGATTTAAGCGTATTATCTGGCTTGGGGATGTGGCTTGGGGAAAACCATGTGGTTTTTTGCCCAGTTGTGCCATAAGCTGTCCAAATTATGCACCTCAGCCGGATATTGAGTAGATACATCATTGGTCTCTGTTCTATCTGCTGCCAGGTTATACAGGTGCCAGGTGCTGTCTTTACTTAAGGATACCAGTTTCCAGTTACCTGAACGGGCATAGCGGGCGCCAAAATGTTCATTGAACAATTCATTGTGCCCCGGCGATATTTTTCCGTTAAAGGTAGGTACCAAACTGATACCGCTGGTAGGCGGAATGGCATGCCCCTTGTAAACTGATGGGTATTTTGCCCCCGCTAACTCGGCAAATGTGCTCATAAAGTCCATCACGTGGCCCAAGTAACTATTAAATCCACCTTTTTTAACGGTTATGCCTTTGGGCCAGAAAGCGATCATCGGTGTGTGAATGCCCCCTTCGTACGATTCCTCTTTCCAATACTGATAGGGCGTGTTGGCCACATTGGCCCACCGTGGCCCAATAGATGAGTAAGTGGTTTCGGAGCCTGGCATAGCTTGTTTTTTGGTGGTATAAATAACTGGCCGGCCACCGCGTGTTTCACTCGGGCGGTCAAAACCGGGCCCAAAATTGGCGCATACTTCGGCACTGGCCCCGTTATCAGACAATACAATAATAAGCGTATTATCAAGCTTACCGGTTTGTTTTAGCGCCGCAACAATGCGACCGATGCCTTGATCCATACGGTCTATCATGGCGGCATGCACAGCCATCGCCATGGCATCCCAGTCTTTGTCGGGGTTATTCTCCCAGGCCAGGTCATTGTTAATTCGATCGGAGAGTTTGGTTATTTTCGGGTCGATTAGTCCCATCTTGATCATCCTTTCATACCGCGCTTTGCGTACGGCATCCCAGCCGCCCTTGTAGGTGTCCTTGTATTTTGCGATATCTTCCGGCTTGGCCATTAACGGCCAGTGTGGGGCATTTTCGGCCACGTACAAAAAGAAAGGTTTATTGGATCGGGCATAGCTTTTAATATAGGCCACAGCGGTATCGTTAATTGCATCAGTATGGTAATAGTCCTTTGGAACGCTTTTGATGGGTGTAGTACCGCTGACCAAGCTAAAAGGGTCGTAATAATCTACCACACCCCAAATAGTGCCGAAATATTTCTCAAAGCCGCGATTAGTTGGATACTGGCTAAGCGGAGAAAAATTGCCAAAATCCTTTTGGTGATTCACCCAGGCTAACTGATCTTGTTTATTGGGTTGTCCGTTGGTATTTGATACATGCCACTTGCCAGACATAGCGGTATGATACCCGGCCGATTTAAGCACCTCGGCCAGAGTAACCGTGTTTTCGGTAAGGTATCCCTGGTAGCCAGGTGCATCTTCGGCATCGGTCATTTTACCAATGCCCGCCTGGTGATTGTACAACCCTGTGAGTAGCGAGGCCCGCGTAGGGCAGCAGCGCGAGGTATTGTAAAATTGTGTGTAGCGGATACCGTTGCTGGCCAGATAATTAATATTGGGTGTGTGCGCCTCACCGCCGTAGCAGCCCAGGTCAGAGTAACCCATATCGTCGGCCAGTATAATAATAATATTGGGACGCAGCGGCTTAACGGTCTGCTTAATGGGTACTGGCTTTTGAAAACCTGCAAACACAACGCAGATCGTCAACCCAACAATAGCTATAATGACTTTAATTTGATGTTTTTGATTAAGCATAAGATATTATTTTTGATGATCGCTATGCAATTTACTTTTTTTGGTTAATGATTTGATGGTATTAACCTCATCCTCGCTAAATGGTGTGCCATCCTTCCGCAAGATGTCGTGGAACCAAAGTTCAGGTTCTTTCCCATCGGGCATAGGTACGCCCCATGCATAAATAGTATTGGTTTTGCCCGAAACGAAGCCCCAGTTAATGGCGCCTATTTTGTTCTTCTTCAGCACCGGCATAATGGTTTGGAATAGACTTGCATTTTTTCGGGCCATATACTCGGTACAGATTAACGGGCGGCCATATTGCTGTAACTCCTCAATCCGTTTTATGTGTGCATCAATGTAGGCATAATTATGATAGGTAATTACATCTGAGTTCTCCAGCTCAAACTTGTTTAGTTCGGCAAACTTCTCGCCCCAATTCCATACACCTGCGCTTACCGGCTGCGATGGGCCTACCTCCCGCGCCCAGCCAAACACGGATTTTAGCAAAGGCAGGCTCTTATCAAAATACTGATTATTACCGGGCTCATTATACAAATCCCAAAGCAACACCCTCTTGTCGTCTTTCAACATGGTCATTATATCTTTTACGTAGCTTTCGAGCATCTTCAAACTATCCGGATTGGTACGGATAACCGTACCCGGATCGCGCACCCAGCCGCTGTTGTGTATGCCCGTTTTAGGCTCTGGTTGTTTGCCGGCGTGGTACTCATCATTCCAGCAATCGTCAAAAAACACCAGGATAGTTTTAATGCCATGTTTGTCAGATATACCCAAGTATTGGTTTAATCGTTTTTTAAAGCCATCCTTGTCTGATGACCATGCTATGTGGTGTAGAAATACCCGCATGGTATTAAAACCCAGGTTTTGCGCCCAGCCCAGTTCGCGGTTTATGGTTGCCGGATCGAAGGTTGCAGCCTGAAACATTTCGAGCTGGTTAATGACTGTGCTGGGCTGATAGTTACAGCCGCGAGACCAATCCTGCTGTTTATACCAGTTATTGGCTTTCTCTGCACTCCAACGTGCTTGCCCGGCTACGCTCAATACCGAAACACCGGCAAGCAACATCAATAATATTTTTTTCATAGTGATCTATACTTTAATTAAGCAACCGTTACAGCTTATTAAATTGCAACGGTTGTTATATATATTAATTTGAGAATGATTAATAACCCGGATTTTGTACGCAAAGTTTATTAGCATCAATTTCAACTTGCGGTATAGGGAACATCAACTTATTGTTGTTAACGTTGATTGCGGATACACCTCTTGCTGTAGCCAGTGTAAGAAATGTACCCTGACGGATCAGATCTTCACGACGTTTACCCTCTGCTACAAACTCCCAGCCGCGCTCACGGAAAATAGCAGCGCGGAAAGCATCTTTGGTCCCTGCCACGGCCAAAGTTAGGTTAGGAATTCCTGCACGGGCGCGCACCTGGTTAATAAGCGTAAAGCATTCAGTAGTCGGGCCGTTCAATTCGTTCAAAGCTTCAGCGCGGGCAAGCAGAATATCGGCATAGCGAATAATGGGTACGTCATTGCCGGCGTTGTTGCCCACCTGGTTGTTATCCCAGTATTTAAAGCAGCGCGCATTATCGGCAGGCAGCAGGTTAACAGTAACGTTGCTGTTATTCACAAAGCTGGTGCAAATGGTAGCCAATCGCTTATCGGTAGCGGCATAGGAGCTTACAAATGCGGTACGCAGGCGGTAATTTGTGGCAAAAATAGACATAGTTGGTTTATATACGTAAGCAGGAAATTGCGTGCTGCTTTTAAAACCAACGGGTAAAGCGCCGGCCTGATACCAGTTACTATAATTGGTTTCGTTACGACATGGCAATACCAGCAGCATCTCTTTATTCTGTTCATTCTCCACTCGAAACATATCGGCAAATACAGGATATAACGAATAATACCCAAAGTTAATAATGGTTTGACAGGCATCGGCCGCCTTTTGCCATTGCTGGGTGTTGAGGTAAAATTTAGCCAGGATACCGCTGGCATTGCCCTTATTTAGGCGCCCAAAGGTGGCCTCCTTACCCGGATCGGGCAGATCAACCAATGACTGTGAGATTTCCGTTTCTACAAAAGATTTCATGTCCTGATCACTGGCGCGGGCCAGGTTACCAGATTGCGATGTAGATATTCTGAGCGGCACTGGGCCAAAAAAGCTATATAAAAAAGCATATTCCTGCGCCCGCAATACACGAGCCTCGGCTTTATACTGTTTTTTAATAGCATCGGTGGTGTTTACATTGTCAATATTTTCGATAACTCCATTTGCATCCCTGATAGAAGCATATGCCGGCGACCAAATATCAGCACCAAACGTACCGGTATTGGCAGTCCAGTTAAAATTGATGATCTGCAGCAATAGGGCATTCTCGGCCCCGTCAGTATTGTAGCCCACATCGGTACAATCTTCAGAATCATTGATCCAAAAACGCGAATTTTGTTGCGTTTGCTCATTAGCATAGGCCGAATAGAGTAACGAACGAATGCCAGGTTCGGAGGTTAAAACGTTGCCCGGTGAGAACTCTGAGTTAGGAGTTACATCGAGTGCCTTTTTGCACGCTACCAGTTGGATGACTGCAATTAAAGGTATAATATATTTTAGTGTCATTTTCATGTTCATGATATTTAAAGTGGTTAAAACTGTACGTTAAGCCCTGCCGTAAACACTTTTGTTAACGGGTAAGTGTTGTAGTCTATACGTAGCACATTGTCGCCGATGGCATTAGCCGCAGGATCCGAGCCGGTATACTTGGTAAAGGTGTAAAGGTTTTGGCCTGTAACAAATACGCTGATATTTTTTACAAAATGCAGTTTGGAAACCGGCACCCTACAAGTTAATCTAACGGATTGCAGGCGCAGGTAAGAAGCATTTTCTACAGTGCGGGTATTTACCTGAAGCTGCCCCTGCACATCATTTGGCAGGAATGACGGATAATCGTTAGTAGGATTTGATGGCGTCCACCTGTTAAGGTAAGGAACAGCCAGCTTGTTACGACGGTAATCTACAGGGTAATAAGCATCTACCAAGCTGCTATTCAACATTTTGCCCCCCTGTTGTCCCTCAATAAATACATCCAGTATTAATGGTTTATAGCTTACGCTGGCGTTAAAGCCATAGTAAAAATCGGGGAGCGATTTACCGATAACGACCCTGTCGTTTGTATTGATAACTCCGTTGCCGTCTATGTCGTGATATTTTAGGTCACCTGGTCTAACGCCGGCCTGTACTTTGGAAAAATCGTCGCCTTTTTGCCAAACACCGTCAACAATATATCCATAGAAAGAGCCCAGCGAATTACCCGGTTTAAGGATGCTTACCTGGCCGATGGATCCCGGGCCACTTCCTATAAATTGAGATACTGAACCCAGGCTAAGCACTGTGTTTTTGAGTGTGGTGAGGTTGGCACCAAGATCCACCTTTAGGTCGCCGCTATTAACCACATTGGCCTTTAAAGAAAACTCAAAACCGGTATTGCGCATACTGCCTACATTTTGCGTACGTGCGCCAAAACCTGTGCTTGGCGGCTGCGGTACATCATACAAAAGATTATAAGTGTTACGGTTATAATATTCTATACTTCCCGAAAGGCGCGAGTTGAATAATCCAAAATCAACTCCTGCATCCAGCTGGCGGGCCGATTCCCATTGTAAGTTGGGGTTGGGACTGCGGGTAGGTTGCAGAGTAGAAACCCGGGCACCGTTAAACACGGCATCACGGCCGGATGAATAGGTTGAATAGTAAATATAATTGGCATTAGGCTGATTACCTGTAACACCATAGCTTGTACGCAATTTTAGGTCGCTGATGATTTTGTTATCTTTTAGGAAGCGTTCTTCATGTATACGCCAGGCCACCGCTGCCGACGGAAAATAACCATAGCGGTTGTTTTGGCCAAAACGCGCAGAACCGTCGGCTCTGAGTGAAGCGGTAAGCATGTACTTGTTTTTGAACGAGTAGTTAACACGGCCCAGGTAAGAGATGAGGATATTTTCCTGCCTGCTGTCACTTACGCCATTCAATGTATTATCGCCTGTGCCTAATCCGTTAAAGGTAAGATCCGGTAATGCAAACGATCTTGAATTAGCAACCAGGCTGCTTGATGTATAGCGCTCATAAGTACCGCCCACAACCGCATTAATGCGGTTATCAGAGTTAAAACTTTTATTAAAATTTAGCGTACCCTCGGCCAGGTAATAGCCGCGTTTACCGTCACGGACATCGGCATAGCCGTTATATGACGCGCCTGTTATGGTTGAAGGATCGATCCAGTACCAACGTTCTGAATCATTTAGGTCGACCCCTACCCTTACCTTGGCAGACAACGAGGGAATAAGGAAATACTCAGCATAAAGATTACCAAAAGTACGGTAGGTATCGCCCATACCATATTGGCCATTGATAACGGCCAATGGGTTGTCCATAGGTGCCATTAACGGCGAACGGTAATAGCTGCCATCGGCATTATAGACTGGCGAGGTTGGATCATAATTCTGAGCCATATACAGCGCGCTGCCATTATCGTTTAACCCCGTGCCCGTAGCGTTATAATAATCGCGGGTGTATGAGGTGGTAAGGCTTATGCCCACATTGTATTTGCCGGCTTCGGATGTTTCGATGTTAAAGCGGCCATCGTATCGTGTAGTACCCGATTTTAGCATGATACCCGGCTGATTGAAAAACCCGGTAGAGATAAAATAACGGGTATTATCGTTGCCCCCACTGAAGGAAAGGTCATGCGATTGGATGGGCGCTTTTCTTAATAACTGTTGTTGCCAATCGGTATTGGCATTGGGAGCGGTTACTTTAGTAGTACTCAGGCCGCCTTCGTCAATGATAGAGTTTATTACCTGAGTATACTCGTCCCCGGTCATAAAACGTTGCAAATGCGATGGCTGCTGACTACCATAAGTAGCATTATAGGTTACTTGCATCTTGCCTGATGAGCCACGCTTGGTGGTGATGAGTACTACACCATTAGCACCGCGCGAACCGTAAATGGCTGTTGCGGAAGCATCTTTCAATATTTCTATCGAAGCAATGTCAGACGGATTGAGCGTACTGAGCGCCGTTCTGTTATTGGGGTTGCTGGTAGCACCGCCAGGTGCGGCTCCGCTAACAGCTGCGCCATCATTTACCGGTAAACCGTCTACTACATACAAAGGGTCGTTATTACCGGTAATAGAGGTAATGCCTCTTATCTGAACACTCATGGCAGATCCAGGCTCGCCACTTTTCTGGTAAACCTGCACACCGGGCGATCGACCCGACAAAGCTTGCTGTACATTTAAGTTGGTAGCCTTAGTAAGATCTGATGCTTTGAGTGAAGTGACCGATCCTGTCAGGTCACTTTTTCTAACAGTACCATAACCTACAACTACTACCTCGCTCAGCGAAGTGTTCTCTTCTTCCAGTTTTACCTCAATAGTGCGTTGCCCATTAGTTCGCACTTCTTTATCGATATAGCCAAGATAAGAGAAAACCAGCACGTCGCTTGGGGCAGATGTTTTAATACTATACTTACCCTGGCTGTTGGTTGTAGTGGCAGCGCTGCCGCCTTTAAGACGAACAGAGACGCCTGCAAGCGTTTCGCCGCTTTTTGAGGAAAACACTGTGCCATCAACAACCTGCTGAGCGTATACACTTGCTGAGCAAAGCAGTAACATAAGCAACACAACGCTTAGCCTCTTTCGTTTAATAATAAAAGTAAATAATTTGTTCATCTTTTAAATTTTAGGGTTTATAATAATTAATCATTGGCATGGATTTGTTCCCTGGGCAATTTTTACAAACTGATCAAGAAAGCTGTATGATTTTTGATTGCGGCCATTAACCTGTTGCACTGAACGGTTTAGAAATAGGGCATTCATTACCCACGGGTCCGTTGTGGCAGTAAAGTCAACACCTATTCCGTACGATTGGCGCAAGGCATAGCAAGCCACAAACACTTTGCTATAGTTTTTAAGAATGGTGTTAGATGTGCACAGGTAATTTTTTTTATTTTCAAGGTAGGCTGAGTTTTTCCAGAAGGCATACCACTCTTCTACCGGGCGGGGATTTTTCAGTACGTAATCTATGTATTGATAATTTTGGATTATACCAGCCGGCGGCGGATAGATCTGATCTGTAGTGCTGGCATTGGCGGCAGCAATAAATGCAGGATCAATGTTGGTGGTGTTATATGCTTTAAAATAATTTTTTGCAGAAAACTCTGTAACCAATATTTTCTGGTCGTCGCGCAGATGCGTATCTATAAAACTGAGCGAACTTGTCATTTCGTCATCGGTGTTATGATGAATATGCACATCGGCCCCGGAAAGGTAGTCTGTGCTTTTTACAAAGCTGAGCAGATTGAGCACGCCTGTATTACCGGTACGCGATGTTTGATACATGTTATCAAAAGCGCCAAGAAAAATCGGCTTATCAATATTGTGCGAGGTAAAATAGCTGTAAACCCGTGCGCAAGCTGCTTTGTAAAAGGAATTAAGCGGCTCGTTCCATACAGATGGGTCGGCTTCAATAAAAGGCTCGTTACCTACAACCAAAACATCAGTGTAGGGCATGGCTTTATCCAGCACCTTGTCGATAAAAGCAATGTAATTGTTCCAATCTGTTGAGTTAACTGCGGGAAACGCATTGGCCACAAAATTGAACTTAAGGTTGAGTACCGTTTTATATCCTTTGGCTTTAAAGGTGATAAAGGTATTAAGGTTAGCATCCGTGTTGATACTATTGGCTTTGTAAACATCTATCATCTCCGCAAAACTCCTCACCCATTTGGTCTTGGTATCGGCCAGATCATTGAGATCAGACAGGGCAGCCTGCTCGTTAAGGTTGACACCCATGTTATAAGAAAAATCGAAGTTTTTACCAGGACGTGTATTGGTTATGTTTGTATTGCCATTGCTGCCATTATCAGGCTGTGGCGCAGATTGTTTGCCGCCACAGGCAGCAAACAGGGCGGCGAACGCCATAGCCATCATCATCTTTGGGCGTGAGGTCATAAAATGTTCTTTTAATATCAGAAGCCTTTTTCGAAGCGCGGCACATAAGATATGTACAATGGGCCGGGCGACAAAAAATTAATTGATATTTGTGGTTTACTAAAATTGGTTTTCAATAACAATGTTAGCTTAAAACAAAAAGGGCAAACAGGACGGATGTTTAAATAACCAGCACAAACGTTCAAACTGGCCTATACCATGGCACACGTGCTAATAATTAGTAAATATTTTACATATTGGATAACCAATTGATAACTCTACATGAGAATACACCTTTATCTGCCTTTGCTACTGATTTTTCTTTGCTTACAAAGTTCATTTTGCCAGGACATCAGTTTTCGGAAAATAACAGCAGATAATGGGCTATCGCATAATACCGTGTATACCATTGTTCAGGATCAAAAAGGTTTTATGTGGTTTGGCACCCGAGAAGGTTTAAATCGTTTTGACAGTTATACAATTAAAAATTACTATCTCAAAAACCTTCGTTCCGGGACTTCCACCAACCGCATTAGTTGTTTGCTAAGTTTAAAAGGAAGCATATACATTGGCACTGATAATGGCTTGTACCAATATGATGAAGCTTTAGATAAGATCATTGAGCAACCCGTTTTGAAAGATCAGTTTTCTATACTGGCTATAGCGAGTGCAGATTCATCAATATATATTGGTACTAATTCTGGGTTTTACCAGGTGGGCACTGATGGCCGGGCCCATTTACTGGCCGACAGGGACAGAGCCGTAACAGCCATAAGCTTATTGTCTGACAATCGTTTTTTACTGGCAACCGGCAGTCAGTTGCACATCACCGGCAGGAATGGAAATATATTAAAAACAATCACGACTAACACATTAAAACCAGACTTTACAGTTTTTAATATCTATCATGAAAAAGGCACAGACTGGTTGTGTACCAATTACGGTTTGTATTTATTGGATGAAGACGCGGGGAAATTATCAAGAATAAAATTTACTTCCGACGAAAGCACCGAAAGCAATACGGTAAGAGCAATTACCCGCACGGGCGGCAATAAATTCATTATCGGGACAGAAAACGGTTTGTATATTTATGATGCGTTGCAGCAGCAATCTGTTAACTACACGCAATCATTCGACAACAACCCCAAAAAACTCAATGATAAAGCTATTTATTCGGCTTATACAGCTAAAGACGGCTCTATTTGGTTAGGTACGTATTTTGGTGGAATCAACTACATTCCTTCGGTAAGTTATGGCTTTAAAAATGTGCTGGCCAGTGAGCAAACAGGGCGGCTCAACGGCAAAGCTATCAGCCAGATGATGGAAGATGGCCGGCACAACATTTGGATAGGCACCGAAGACGGCGGCATAGCTATTTACAATCCTAAAAACCAAGTCTTTACCAATATTAATAGGCGCAGTAGTCCGTTTCATTTAGATATCAATAATGTGCACGCTATCTATGACGATGGCGCGGGCAGTATTTGGGTGGGCACTTTTCTTGGTGGTCTGCATAGGTTTGAACAATCAAGCGGTAAAACCAGCATTTACACCAACCGCGCCGGCGACACTTCCAGCCTATCTAACGATCAGGTATACGCCGTTTATCGTGACAGCAAAAATACGCTATGGGTAGGCACACAGCACGGCCTGAATATTTTTGACTATAAAACCGGGCGTTTCGACCTGTTTAAGCCCGGCATTTTCGGCACAGAGTTTATTTATGACATGATTGAAGATAGCCATGGCGACCTCTGGTTCTGCACCCGCTGGAACGGAGTGCTGCGTTACCAAGCTAAAAACAATAAGATCATTCGCTACATTGCTTCAGGCCGACCCTATAGTTTGCCGGGCAATCAGGTAATAAGCGTTTATAAAGACAGCCGCAACGTACTTTGGTTTGGCACTTTAGACGGCGGCGCCTGCGCTTATGATGCAACTAAAGATGGCTTTACTGTACTGAATACCCAAAAAGGGCTACCCAACAACAATGTATACGGTATCCTTGAAGATGGCCGCCATCAGCTTTGGTTTTCCACTAACCGTGGTTTATCATGTTATAACCGCAATACACGTAAATTTATTAATTACGATAACCGCTACGGGCTCCCCAGCAATCAATTCAACTTTAAATCATTCCTTAAAGCCAGCGATGGTATGTTCTATTTCGGCACTATCCATGGCCTGTGCTATTTTGATCCGCAAAACATTAAAACCGGGCAGCAACAGGTACCTGTCAGGTTCACCGGCTTTCAATTGTTTAATAAACTTATTGAACCTGGCAATAACTCATTGCTTTCCAAACAGATAGACGATACTGAAAATATTTATCTGGAATATGCTCAAAACGTGTTCAGCATTGGTTTTGCAGCGATTAACTACAGCAATGTACGGGGGAATAATTATGCCTACTATCTTGAAGGATTTGAAAAAAAATGGGCCAATGTAAGCGATAAGAACCTGGTAACCTACACCAGCCTATCGCCCGGGAAATACATTTTCCACCTCAGAGCGCTGGATGTTTCGGGTAGCCCGGTAAGCAAAGAACGTGTGCTTATCATCAATGTAGCCCCCCCTTTTTATCTCAGTAAAGTGGCATTTGTGTTATATGCTTTGCTCATTGGCCTGGCCATTTGGCTTTATGCGCAGTTCATCAAATTTGTACATGTGAAAAAGTTGGAAGTGCAACTGGAACGTGTGGAAAAAGAAAAGACTGCCGCCTTAATCCAACACCGCCTCAACTTTTTCACTTTCATTTCGCACGAGTTTAAGACACCACTTACACTCATAATTGCATCAGTAGAAAAATTTATGGGAGAGAATAATGCCCACGCCGCCAAAAGTGCTGAATTGGCCGTTATTAAAAATAATGCCTCCCGACTTTTCAAAATGATACAGCAGCTAATGGAATTTCGTACAATTGAAACCGACCACTCGGCTGTCAAACTAACACGTGATGACCTGGTAAAATTTGTAAAGAATACTGCTGCTACCTTCCAAACGCTGGCTCAGGGTAAAGGACTGGTGCTTAAAACATCGGCTTCTGTAAGCAATTACCTTTGTTATTTTGATGCTGACAAAGTGGAAAAGATACTGTTCAACATCATTTCCAATGCCATAAAAAACACAACAGCGGGACAAATAAGTTTGGAATTAAGTTTTGAAACGACCTCTAACGGAGAAAACAGGGTTACTATTATTGTTGCCGATACAGGTAAAGGCATGTCAAAAAAGGAGCTTGAAAATATATTTCATACATTTTACAAGGGTATTAATAGTGACGAAGGTAGTGGCGTGGGTATGGCATTGGTGAAAAGCCTGGTTACCTACTTAAACGGAGAAATAGATATAAAGAGCGAACCAGCGGTAGGCACCCTGGTACATATTAATTTACCGGTAACTCAAACACCCGCACATCTTACAGAACCTGTTGCAAATGAAGTTGAGCCTGTGCAAATTGAGATAAAACGCCCGGCTGTGGTGGGCGATAGCGAACCGGGCAAACACTCGCATACGCTACTGATTGTAGAAGACAATAAAGAGTTACTTGTTTTTTTATCGAAGCACCTGGGGCGGTATTACAATATCATGCCCGCTTCAAACGGACAAGCAGGCTTTAACAAACTCGTAAAACAAACACCCGACCTCGTGATAAGCGATATTAAAATGCCAAAGATGGATGGCATTGAACTTTGCAAAAAAATAAAAAGCGATACCCGGTACAATTATATTCCGGTTGTGTTATTGTCTGACAATACCCGGGAAAATATAAAGCTTGACGGCTTGGACGTTGGCGCAGATGCTTACCTCGCCAAGCCTTTTAACCTTAAGGAGATGGAACTGCTGATAGCGAATGTGATACGGTCGCATGTTAAACTGCGGGAACAGTTGCTGGACATGAGTAAATTTGGGTTGAACAAATTGCCGAGGAACAATAAAGACCAGGAATTTTTAGCTAAACTGGCTATTGTACTGGAGACCCATTTTGCCGACCCACAGTTTACTGTTGAAGAAATGGCAGCCAAACTGTGCATTAGCCGAACGCTGCTACATATCAATCTGAAGAAAATACTGGATAAAAGCGCCAGCCAGCTACTTAACGAATATCGCCTAAAAAAGGCCTTGCTGATGCTTAAGGAAAATCTACCCATTAACGAGGTAGCCTATTACTGCGGTTATAGCGACCCTAATTACTTTAGCCGGATATTTAGAAAACATTATAACATAAGCCCGGGAGTGTTCCGTTCAGCGCCGGATAACTACAGGGAGATAATATAAATGTTATTATTTGCCGGCGGGCTTTGCCATCTCCCGATTCAGCGCATCGGCCAATTCACGCGTCTTTCCGGGCAAAGCTTTTGCTATGTTATGGCGCTCACCCGGGTCGGTTTTCAAATTATAGAGTTGCTGTGTGGCCTGCAGGCCGGTGGGTACTTTTTTGTTGGCTAGCCAACCCGGTGGCGTTTTGGTAACGGGTGCGATATATTTCCAGTCGCCCAAACGATAGCACATTGTGAAGGCTTCTTCTACCATCTGCTTGCGGCCATGCGGTGTTTTTCCAAGCAATACGGTTAACAAATTACGACTGTCCGGTGCGGCAGATGCTTCAACAGTAGCCCCCGTAAGTGTCGCTAGCGAACGGTACAGATCTACTTGGCTCACCAATGCTTTACTCACGCCCGGCTTAACTTTACCCGGCCAACTTACAATAAGGGGTACGCGTGTGCCGCCCTCATAGGCGCTGTATTTTCCCCCTTTATAGAGTCCGGCGGGCTTGTGCCCGTTTATCAACGTTTCGGCTTTGTCGTCATAGCCATCGTCAAGCACGGGGCCATTATCGCT
>JAQBOY010000431.1 GCA_028287805.1 Mucilaginibacter sp. | reverse complement strand
GTTTTCAGCGTTTGCGGTATGGAATCCTGGGCGGTATAATGAATGATTACATAATTAGCCTTACGTATACCAAAGTTAACAGATGCTACCCAGTCTGATGGTATAGCCTTGCCGGTACTGTCAACCAACATAGCGGGCAATTCCTGTTTCGCAATACCCAGCAGCGAATCTGCCTTCACCATATAGAAACTATTGGTTGCTGCATAAGGGTTAGTAGGCGCGGTATTAGGGTTTACAGGGACTGTGGGCTTAGTTGCATCAACCTTTACAACTTTAGGCGAGCATGCAGCGCATACAACTATGGATAAGAGTAAAAAATAAAGTCGGCAATGTTTCATATGTTTAGGATCTCACATAAATTAATTTAGCGGCATACAACTAAAACGCTATTTTGCTTACATCAAAAGCTAAAGTAAGCAAATAACCCATTAGCATTCAAATTGAAACAAAGAAATTTAGTGGAAGTTTGAAGCCTGACAAGTGGAGTTTTATTTTTTTGAGATGTATTTGATGATTAGTTCAGCGGTTTTGCCTGATGCACCGGGTTTGCCCATTCGCTCGTCCAGTTGATCATAATTTGTTAACATAGCCTCCCTGTAATTCTTATTATTCAATAACATATCCAGTTCGGCGGCTATCTTTTGAGGCGAACAGTCTTGCTGTATTAACTCCTTTACCACGGCGCTATCCATAATCAGGTTAACTAATGATATGTATTTTATTTTAATGACCAGGCGTGCAATACCTATGCTTATGGCATTGCCTTTATAAACCACTACCTGGGGCACATTAAATAAAGCGGTTTCTAAAGTGGCTGTACCGGAAGCTACTATAGCGCCATAGGCATTACTTAACAAATCATAAGTAGCATTAAATACAACCGGAATGTTATGATCAGCTAAAAATTGCAGGTAAAAATCATTT
Organism: Mucilaginibacter sp.; assembly: GCA_028287805.1. GTDB lineage: Bacteria > Bacteroidota > Bacteroidia > Sphingobacteriales > Sphingobacteriaceae > Mucilaginibacter. The sequence goes on along the minus strand of JAQBOY010000431.1, from coordinate 7,044 downwards.
GTAAATGATGGTGCGCCGGCAATTACAAATTGGTAATCCGGAAACCGGCTAACTACCCCAATCATGTCTGGCAACAGGTAATTTATTTCTTGCTTACGGCTTCCGGGTAATAAAGCGATGATCTTTTTGCCGGGATGTAAATTATTCTTTTCTAAAAAAGCAGTGTCCGGCTTAAAATCGGCTACAGCATCCAGCAATGGGTTACCCACGTAATCAACCTTCATGCCCCATTGTTTGTAAAAATCAACCTCAAACGGTAAAATACAGAAAAGATGATCTACTACCTTTTTTATTTTTAATACCCGCTTCTGATTCCAGGCCCAAACTTTAGGTGATATATAATAGCAAACCGGTATCTTATTTTCTTTAGCAAACGCGGCTATCTTTAAATTAAACCCGGGGAAATCGATCAGGATTAAAACATCCGGCTGCCATGCGCTGATATCCTGTTTGCAAAAACTCAAATTTTTTAAAATAGTGCCCAGGTTAGCTACTACTTCAACAAAGCCCATAAAAGCCATATCAGCGTAGTGCTTAACCAGCGTACCACCTATGGCCTGCATCAGGTCTCCGCCAAAAAAACGAAATTCAGCTGCAGGGTCCTGCTCTTTCAGGGCTTTCATTAAATTGGCACCATGCAGATCGCCTGAAGCTTCACCGGCTACTAAATAATATTTCATCGGAGATAGCCTGTTTGTAGTAAGAATACCAGTATCATAATAGCAAATGTACAAAGTATCATTCCAGTGCCGGTTTGGTCGTTGCCTTTTTTAAACAGATATTTTATAATAAAAAGGTTTATGGCAATTGATACCAGGTAAGGGATGGATGGTTTACCCGCAAAAACAACCTTATTGTTCAATAGGTACTTAAAAATAACCAAAGTAATGGCTGGAAATATCAAAGCAGCAAGTAAGCCTGTGAAAATATTATTCTTCTTTAGCATAGCATCAAAAATAGGTAAGTATATGATATTCTGTGTTGTTTTATAATTTTATGTATATTTAAAGATGAAACGATTCATCCTCTCCTTCACCCTTTGTATAATAGGCGTTGCAGCATTTGCACAAAAATATATCCCGGTTATAAAAGTTGGTACAGTGTTTAATTATAGCGCTTATTTAAAAAATACAGGGCAAAATGCCGAATTGAATTTAACGATCAATAGTATCAGTGATCCAATAAAAATGCAATGGAATGTGCCGGGGTATGGTTCTGGAATTTTTGAAATGCCTGCCCGGGCCTTAGAAAGCGGAAAGAAAACAGTTTTAAGTCCGCCCGAGCCGGATGGTGTGACCAAAATGAGTAATGATGAAACACTGATGGTTCTTTCAAAATCCCTGTATAATGATGCTGTAAAAAACAAAGCTTTTGAGCTTAATGGTTTAAAGTTTAATGTGATTACAGATACGGCGGTATATAAAATAAATAATAAACAAACCGACATTATACATGCGGTTACTGCAGACGCAAAGGGGCAAATATGGATACTTAATAACCCTGATTACCCGGTAATATGCCAGGGAAAAGGAATTACTAAAGGGATTGATTTTTACCTTACAGGGTTAAAAGAATAGTTAGCTGTTAAATTCCCAGCCATTTAGTATAGGTATAGCATGATGGGCCGTCATGTCAAATTGCACCGGAACTATGGATACATAATTATTTCGCAATGCCCATTCATCCGTATCTTCTCCACCATCATTTAATTGAAAAACACCGGTCAGCCAATAATATGGCCGCTTATGCGGATCAATCCTTTCGTCAAACTCCTCGGCCCATTTGGCGTTAGCCTGACGGCATATTTTTATTCCTTTCAAGTCTCCACCTGCCGGGAAGTTAACATTTAATAAAGTAGAAGGCGGCAAGCCGTTTGCTAAAACCTGCAGCGCTATTTGCTTTATATATTTTAAACAATGGCTAAAATTGGCTTGTAAAGTAAAATCATCCAAAGAAAATCCGATTGACGGAATGCTTTCAATAGCCCCCTCAACCGCTGCCGACATGGTGCCGGAGTATAATACATTAATAGAATTGTTTAAACCATGATTAATGCCTGATACACATAGATCGGGCTTTTGCCCTTTAAAAATTTTATTTACGGCCAGCTTTACACAATCAACAGGCGTACCTGAACAACGATACATTTCAATGCCCTCATAAATATCAACCTTATCTAAACGCAAGGGTTTGCCAATGGTGATAGCATGGCCCATGCCTGATTGCGGGCTATCAGGCGCAACTACCACCACTCTGCCCAACTCTTTCATTACATCTATTAACGCCTTAATGCCCGGAGCGGTAATGCCGTCATCGTTCACAACAAGAATGGTAGGGTTTGATTGTTTCATTAAAATAATTTGTTTTGTCTATGGAAATGAAGCAGCAAATGATGGTTCACCTCCGGCGCAAAATTAGTCATATTTGCTGAAGCTTACTGCTAAAAAGGAAATACACCTGAAACTGGTAATGCTTTTTAAAAACCACCCGAACATCATTTCCAATTATTTTAAGCTATTTTTGGATAACCCTTATTAAAATAATATTTTGGCTGCATAATCATAATTCAATAACTTTTTCATCCTATGTCTAAACCAATCGTAACCGGAATAATGTCTTACGGAATGTCAGGGAGAATATTTCATGCGCCTTTTTTAAGCACCAACCCTGGTTTTAAATTAAAGGCTGTGGTTGAACGGCATGAAAAGAAAATGGCTGCCGTATACCCGGCTATTGTTAGTTATGATACGGTTGACCAATTGCTGAATGACCGGGAGATTGAACTTATAATTGTTAATACGCCCAATTTCACTCATTTTGATTTTGCAAAAAAAGCGTTATTGGCAGGAAAGCATGTATTAATTGAAAAACCTGCAGCAGGTAATACCAAAGAGATAAAGGAATTATATGATTTAGCTAAAACAGTGAATCTACAGGTTATGGTTTACCAAAACCGCCGGTGGGACAGTGATTTTTTAGCAGTAAAGGAAGTTATAGAAAGCGGAAAATTAGGCAGACTTACAGAGGTTCATTTCAGGTATGACCGTTATAAACCTGTATTAGCTGTTAAAGCTTTTAAGGAAACCGGGGATACACCCATAAATGGGTTAGTGTTTGACCTGGCGCCGCATATTATTGATCAGGCTATGCTTTTATTTGGCCAGCCATTAAGTTTTGATAAACTAACGGCGTCACAACGGGAAGGATCTGAAGTGGTTGATTATTTTAATTTCCGATTAAAGTATCCTAATCAGCTGGTTGTATATTTAACCGGAGGGTTACTGATACCGGAGCCGCTGCCATCATTTGTGGTGCATGGTACACTGGGTAGTTTTATTAAAAACCGGTGCGATGTGCAGGAAGTGCAATTAGACAAAGGTATGTCGCCGGTTGATGAGGCATACGGCATGGAGCCCAAAGGCAGCGAAGGTAAATTAGTTACAATGGAGCCGGATGATCATAAAACAATAACCTATATTCCTTCCTCCAAAGGAAACTATAAGTATTTATTTGACGCTGTATATCATACCATTCGTGATAATGCGTTATATCCGATAACTGAAGAACATATTAGCTGGCAAATGGAGCTATTGGAAGCTTAATTTTTTATTAGCTAAAGAATAATCTATCATTGTACCGCTTAAACAAATAGAATGCTGGATTATCTATTTATTAAATTAAACAATATGAAAAAAATACTTTTACTGCTTGCTTTTATTGCAATAACTGTTCATGCCGGAGCGCAAACTCCTGCACCTATCGACCCTAATATACCTCCTTATCATATTTTAACAACAGATAGTACTTATTCAACCCCGGCAAAACTGAAAAAAAATACCCGGGTAATGATTATTTATTTTTCTCCTGATTGTTCACATTGTCAGCATTTGATTTCTGAACTGAAGCCCAAAATGAAAGAGTTGGGCAATACACAGATCATTATGATCACCTGGTCAGTTAATTTTGATATCAAAGCTATTAAAAAATTCTACCACGACTATGGTTTAGCCGCTTACCCCAACATTACAATAGGAACGGAAGGTTATACCTATGTGGTACAAAAATATTACCAGGTAACCACTACCCCCTTTATAGCTATTTACAACAATAGTGGCAAAATGGTAAAATCATTTAACAAGTCGCCAAATGTCAATGATGTTATAGCTTCTGTTAAAAAAGCGCAGTAAAATTTAAATAGTTGCTAAATTTTAGGCCGTAAAAGGGGTAAAGATTATTGTATTTAAAAAATTACCAATAAATAAGTTTCTTATCAAGAAAGTTACATGCTTTTGGCAGGGAAAAACCTTAAAAAGTGGATTTTTGCAGCATGAATTATAATTTACCAAAATCGTTTTTTTTTCCTTTATTTTTCTTTAGCGTATTCATATTATTCACACTAAATGTGAATGCACAACAGGGCGGCGGATCTATATCAGGTACATTAATAGATGCGGCCAATAACCAGCCGCTTTCTTTTGCAAACGTTCTTTTAACTCCAAAAAATAGCACCCAGCCTCCAAAAGGCATGCAAACTGATATGAACGGCAAGTTTAACCTCACCGGTTTAAGTGATGGTACCTATTTGTTTCGTGCAAGCTATGTTAGTTACGCTAATTATACCAGAGATACTATCGTAATAAGTCCGGATAAAAAAAATATACAACTGGGCAGCATCAAAATGAGGGCGGTTAAAGATGTTTTAAAAGAGGTTACCGTTTCTGCAAAGCGTAGCGATATGAAATTAGGTATTGATAAAAAAACTTTTGATGTTTCGCAAAGTTTGGTTAGCCAGGGAGGATCGGCAACTGATTTGTTAGCCAACGTACCCTCTGTACAAGTAGATGTAGATGGTAATCTGAGTTTACGCGGATCAAGCAATGTAAGGGTATTGATCAACGGCAAACCATCTACCTTAACAGGCAGCAGCCTTACTGATATTTTACAATCAATACCGGCAAGCGCTATTGAAACTATTGAAGTAATTACCAACCCCTCATCAAAATATGATGCAGAGGGGCAATCCGGCATCATTAATATTGTACTGAAAAAGAATGCGCAGCTTGGCCTTACCGGGTCAGCTTCGGCAACTGTAGGTACGCAAAATACTTATAATGCGAATGTTAGTTTGGCTTATCAAACAAAAAAAGTAAATGTTTACGGTAATTACAGCTATCGCAGGGCCGACCGTATTGGTAATGGGTTTATTAATAAGACAATTGACAGTGCGGGCAATCGTCAGTTAAATAACCAGGTATCCGATCAAACATTCCACTTTAGCGGTCAAAATATCCGTACCGGTATCGACTTTTTTTTAGATCCTAAAAATACCTTAAGCTTTTCAGATAATATTAACATACGTGATCGGAACCTTTATCAAAATGGCCTTACCACTATTACCAAAGGCGGGTTACCATACCAACTTCAAAACCAAAATAATATCAATATTGGTACAGGCACAAATTTGGATCTAAACCTGGAGTTCGATCATAAATTTGCTAAAAAGCAGGAAGAGCTTACTGCTTCTATAGGTTATTCAAATGACCGGAATGACAACCACGCGAATTTAAATACGACTACTACTAACTATAACGGCCTTAGCCCACAGCCAAATATATATAATAATTATAATCAGGGAAGGCAGCATAATTTAAACCTGCAGGCTGATTATACTTTGCCTTTAAAAGATGGGCGGTTTGAAGCGGGCTACAGGGGAACCATTAACCGCAGTGATAACAATTACATGGTAGATACTTTAAATTCGGGTGCTGTGCCTCCTGTTTTCCAGTACAGCCCTATATTATCCAATGATTTTGTCTACAAGCAAAACATACAGGCTATTTACAGTAATTATCAGCATCAATTTGGAAATTTTGGCATTCAGGGTGGTTTAAGGTTAGAGGATGCACACATCAATACACAGTTAACCACCTTTTCTCCTGCTACAGTGGTAACGCCTTATAAACAGTATTATTTAAGGGTTTATCCAACTTTGTTCTTAACTGAAAAGTTAAATGATAACGAAACCTTGCAATTAAGCTACAGCAGGCGTGTAACCAGGCCCAATGACAGACAATTATCACCGTTTTTAGATGTAAGTAATAAGCAGAACTATACTCAGGGTAACCCTAATTTATTGCCCGAGGATACTCATTCTGTCGAGCTAAGCTATATTAATTACTGGAAGGCAGTTACGCTAACCTCATCATTATATTACAGGCGTACTAATGATAATATTCAGCAAATCGTAACTCCGCTTTCATCAATTACCAACTTAAGTACCTTTGAAAATATTAAAAGTGCAACTAATGCAGGGTATGAATTAATTACGAAAGTAAACGTGTCGTCAGCGCTTGACCTGACTGCTAACATCAATGCTTATTACCGTTATATTGAGGGTGATCCGGCTTTAAACGTATTAAGTTCATCTGGTTATTCTTATAATGGAAACTTAACCGCAAATGTTAAGGCAACTAAAAAGCTGAGCTTCCAGCTCAGGGGGGATTACCAGGGGGCACAGGTTATTGCCCAGGGTAAAATGCTGGCCAGGTATGGTATGGATGGCGGTATAAAATATGAGATGACCAAAGCACTTTCTTTAAGTGTTAATTCACGTGATATTTTCAATACCCGGAAATTCAGGGCGGAAACTTACATAAACGGTAAGAATTTTACTGAGTACCAGGACTCGCAACGCCGGTTTGCTACACGTACAGTATTATTTACTCTCGCTTATCGCCTGGGGACTAACCAGCAAAATAAGAAAGACAGAGATAAAGATAAAACAGACCAGGACAATCAGGATGAGCCAAATAGTGGAACTCCTCCCGGTTCAAATAATAATGGCCCCGGAGGTGCAGGTGCTCCGCCACAACCGGCAAAAACAACCCATCCGTAATTATTGCTGTTGCTGCTGCTGTTGTTGTATCATTTCCATATAGCGCTGGTAGCTGTTTTTTGGAAAAGCAGTTACCGGGCTTGGAGTTGAAGGTTCAAAAACCGTTGTGGAATCATTGTTTAAGGAGTTTTCATCATCAACTGATACGG
>JAQBOY010000460.1 GCA_028287805.1 Mucilaginibacter sp. | reverse complement strand
CAGCGCTGCCCTTGGTATAAAATTTAAGGCCTTTTCGTACCGTTTCAAATAATTGACCGCTGCCTGCTGTACCTGCATTGCTGCCTATAATTAATGAAGGATTAACAATAACAGCATCCAAACCTTCAGCCATTCCGCGCCAAACTTCCATCTCACTTTCCAGTTTGGATAGCGCGTAGCCGTCATTCTCGGTAGTTGCCTCAAGGTGGTGTTCTTCGGTGATCAGTTCGCCCGGCTTGGCTGCCCCAATAGCAGCAATAGAACTTACATGAACCAGCTTTACAGGCTGCTCCAGGCATAAATTGACCAGGTTAGCCGTACCATTAACATTGGTATGTATCATTGGCTTTTTATCAGCCTGTTTTAATGATACCCATGCAGCACAATTGTAAACCTGGGTTATGCCCTGCAAAGCATCTTTTAAAGCGAATATGTCCATCAAATCCGCGTCTACCCATTCTATATATTTGCTATAAGGTTGTAATATAAGGGGTATAACAGAAGTAGCGCGTTTAGTACAGCGAATGCTTTCTCCGTTTTGACAAAGTTGCTTTGCTAATTCAGAACCTAAAAAACCTGTAGCGCCTGTAACCAGTATCATTGTTGATGTGCAGATGTGCAAATGTGCAGATAGATGTGCGGATATGCAAATGAATGATATATGTGCAAATGTTTAAAAGGTAATATTTCCGTACATTTAAAAAATCCGCATATTTGCACATCTTCACATTTGCACATTAGATATGTCCTTATCCGATTTCTTTACCCCAATTGAACTGCAAAAGATTACCCCTAAAAAGGGCTATTACTCCAGTCAGTTAGGCAGTAAGATTGAACATTACGCTGTTGATTTTCCTGATCTGGAGCAAAAAACAGATATCGCTATTATTGGTGTACAGGACGACAGGAATGCGGTTAACAACCCCGGTTGTGCATTAGGGCCTGATTATCTGCGTGAGCAATTATACCTGTTAAATGAGGGTGGCTACAATACTAAAATTGTCGACCTGGGGAATATCCGGCAGGGTGAAACAGTAACTGATACCTATTTCGCGGTTAAAACCGTGGTGAATGAGCTGATCAAAAAAAATATCATACCTGTTATTTTAGGTGGCGGGCAAGACATTACCTATGCCCAATACCTGGCTTATGAAGAATTAGAGCAAAAGGTTGACCTGGTGATCATCGATTCGCATTTTGACCTGGATGATGACAGCGCTAACGAAGGCATTCAAACTACCTCGCAATCTTATTTGAATAAAATATTTTTGCATGAACCCAATTACCTGTTTAATTACAGCAACCTTGGCTATCAAACCTTTTTTACCAGCCAGGACAGTTTGCGTGTGATGGAAAAGCTTTATTTTGATGTTCATCGCCTGGGCGAGATAAGTGGCCAAATTACTGTTGCCGAACCTATAATCCGTAATGCGGGAATGATCAGCTTTGATATAGGCGCTATCCGCTCGTCTGACGCGATGGCTAATGCCAATGCTTCGCCTAATGGATTTTACGGCGAGGAAGCCTGCCAGCTATGCCGTTATGCCGGCTTTAACGATAAACTAACCTCTATAGGGTTTTATGAATTTAACCCTGCCTATGACAATAACGGACAAACCGCTATGTTATTAGCACAAATGATCTGGTATTTTATTGATGGGTTTTATAATCGTAAAAAAGATTTCCCGCTTCATCCAAAGTCGCAATACCTTATTTATAAAACAAGTTTAAAACATGATGATCACGAACTGGTATTTGTAAAAAGTAAAAAGTCTGATCGCTGGTGGATGCAGGTACCTTATCCTACAGGCGGTTCGCGCAATGAGCGCTTTCATTTGGTTCCCTGCCGGTATGATGATTATAAAACCGCGGTTTCAGGAGAATTACCCGACCTTTGGTGGCGCACTTACCAAAAACTAAATTAATACAATTACAACCGTTGTTCTGCGTTATAAAATTTATACTTTTAATTTAATGAAAAAAATATTTCTTCTTGCTGCAGTATTACTGCCATCTTTAATATTCGCACAAGCCGTTCCAGACCCATTTTCTTTGTCTGGCCATGTTGATAATTTAAATACGCCGGCACGGGCATACCTGCTTTATCAGTTAGGTGCTAATAAAGTGGTAGATTCTGTAGAAATTGTTAACGGCGCGTTTGATTTTAAGGGTATGGTATCGCAACCCCAAAGTGCCTATTTAGTGATAGACCATAAAGGTGTGGGTATAGCTCATATTGGCTCGTCTCCAGATGTATTAAACTTTTACCTGGAAAAAGGCATATTGACCGTTACCGGTAAAGACTCGGTAGCTAACGCCAAAATTACCGGTTCCCAGTTAAATGATGACGATGTAGCCCTAAAGCAACTGCTAAAACCCCTTGATGAACCTACCAAAAAACTATATGCCGATATAAAAGCTACGCCGCCTGAAAAACAAAATGATACGGCATTTAGAAATACCATGATGGCCCGCAGTAAAGTTCTACAAGGGCAGCAAAAAACTATCCTTAAAAATTTCATACAGTCACATCCTGATAGCTATTTAAGTGTAATTATTTTAAACCAAATGGGTCCGCACGCTGATAGCCCTGCCGAATTAGAAACCTTATTTAATATTTTATCGGCCACTTTAAAAAGTTCTGAACCTGGCAAAGCGCTTGAACACTCAATAGCACAGGCAAAAACTACAGGCATAGGCGTTATAGCTCCTGATTTTACGCAGAATGATGTCAATGGTAAACCGGTTACGCTCTCCTCATTTAGAGGGAAATATGTTTTGATAGATTTTTGGGCATCATGGTGTGGTCCATGCCGTCAGGAAAGCCCCAACCTGGTTAAAGCTTATAATAAATATAAAGATAAAAACTTCACCATCCTTGGTGTTTCGCTGGACAGGTCAACAGGTAAAAACGACTGGTTGAATGCTATAAAAAATGACGGATTGGCGTGGACACAGGTTTCCGATTTAAATTTCTGGAGCAATAAGGTTGCTGTTTTATATTTTATCGTACAAATACCTTCCAACTTTCTGTTAGATCCGCAAGGAAAAATTATTGGCAAGGATCTTCGTGGCACCGATCTGGAAAATAAACTGGCAGAGGTTTTAGGAAAAATATAATATGTAGAGCCGCAATACTTTGCGGCTGATCAATCATCTAACAATCTTAACATTGTAGATACGCAATACTTTGCGTCTTGAGGTGTAATAGAGACGCAAAGTATTGCGTCTCTATAATATTTATTTACGTTTACGATAAATATTTACCTACAATAGGCATCCTTCTGCCCATACCAAATGCTTTAGGCGAAACCCTTAAAATTGGCGGCGTTTGATAACGTTTGTGTTCTGCTAAATTGGTTAACCGGATAACCCGGCGAACAGTATGCTCATCAAAACCCATTTTAATGATCTCGGCAGATGAACAGCGGTGTTCAATATATTCAAAAAGAATTTTATCTAATATATCGTATTCCGGTAAGGAATCAGTATCCTTTTGATCGGGCCTTAATTCGGCTGAGGGCGGTTTTATAATTGAGTTTTCAGGAATAATTTCCCTGTGGCGGTTAATATGCCTGGCCAGCTCAAAAACCTGTGTTTTGTATACATCGCCAATTACAGATATACCGCCGCACATATCACCATAAAGGGTTCCATAGCCAACTGCGGCTTCACTTTTATTGGAGGTATTGAGTAAAATATAACCAAATTTATTGCACATGGCCATCAGCACCACCGCCCTGCTGCGCGATTGTATATTCTCTTCGGCAATGTTAAACGGCAAATCCTTAAACTGCGGATGCAATGCGGTTTCAAACGCTTCTGTTATATGCCTTATTGGTACAGTTTCATGTTTGCAGCCCAGGTTTTTCACCAGGTCTTCTGCATCTTTTAATGAATGATCACTTGAAAACTTTGAAGGTAATAACACCGCCATCACATTTTCTGCACCCAATGCCTCTGCTGCCAGTGCACATACAACTGCCGAATCAATTCCACCGGATAAGCCTAATATAGCACGGCTAAAGCCCGATTTGTAAAAATAATCCTGTATACCTAATATAATTGCCTGGTGTATTTGCTCAATATCGCTATCACGCTCAACTTTAACAGTCGCTGCATGCTCCGGCGTTATTATGCCATCTTTTGCCAGGGTATAGTAGGCCAGGCTTTCTTCAAAATAAGGCAACTCATCCACCAGTTTACCTGTATTATCAAAAACCAAGGATCCGCCATCAAAAATAATCTCTGTTTGCGCCCCTACATGGTTTACGTAAAATAAAGGCAATTTATAACGTGAGGCATTATCCTTTAAAATAGCTATACGTTCCTCATCATGATTATAAGCAAATGGCGATGCGGCTATATTGATCATTACATCCGGCTGCTGTTTAATCAATATATCCATTGGCCGGGTTATATACAGCGGATTTTCAATATCGTTCCACAGATCCTCACAAATAGTTAACGCAATACGGATCCCTTTAAATTCAATGCAGTTAAATTCAACTGAGGGTTCAAAATACCGGTACTCGTCAAATATATCATAGTTAGGTAGTAGCGCCTTATTCACTATGGCTTTCACTTCGCCGTTTTCAATAAAATAGGCAGAATTATTTAATTCTTTTCCCTCTGGCTTATGATTAGGAATGGGAATTCCTATAATGCAGGCAATGCCGGTACAGGCCGCAGCTATGGCTTTAGCAGCTCCTTCACACTGACTTATAAATTCATTAAATTCTAAAAAATCACGTGCCGGATACCCGCAAACACATAATTCTGAAAAAACGACCAGATCAGCACCATTGTTCCGTGCCATTTTAATATGATTGATGATCTTAGCTGTATTCGACTCAAAATTACCAACATGATAATTAAGTTGGGCTAATGCTATTTTCATAATTTAGATAACGGTGAACATTGCAGGTAAAGTGCAAATAATAATTAATTTTGCTTAAAGGATAAAAATGACTACTACCCTATACAAAGCAAAGCAAATTTATTTAATTTTTTTGATCGGCCTATTATTTACCGCCTGTACACGTAATAAAAAAGTTGATGTAAGTAATATACCCATTAACGTACATATTGAACGTTTTGACCATGATTTTGACGCAATGCGTACAAAACCGATGGCACAGCAGGCCGCTTTCCTTCAAAAAAAATATGGCGTATTTTATAAGGATTATGTTCAATTGATTTTACAAACCGGCGCTATTAATGATACCGCCTATTTTAAAACAGTTAGGGAAGTATTTAACGCCACTCATAATAATATGCATCCTTACCTGGATTTGAAACATGATGTAGATTCTGTGTATCCCGGCGAGATGGAAAAGCAAAACGCCGAACTAACCGATGCTTTCCGGCGCATTAAATATTATTTTCCAAAAGCAAAGCTACCCTCTAAAGTATATGCCTATTTCTCAGGTTTCCAGGCACAAACCATCATAGGAAATGATTATTTTGGTATTGGGCTTGATATGTTTTTAGGTGCCAATTCCAGGTTCTATCCTGCATTAACTGAAAGTTTCCCTCATTATTTATCCCGCAGGTTTACTCCCGATAATATTACCCCGCGGGTTGCTGAAGGTATTATTCGGGAAAACCTGTTCCCTGAAAAGGATGATGATAAGTCATTGCTGGCAAAAATGATCTACAACGGCAAGATCATGTATATAATGGACCAGGTGCTGCCCGATGTTCCCGACTCCACCAAAATAGGTTACACGCCGCAGCAATTACAATGGTGCAACAATTTTAAATCTAACATTTGGAGTTATTTTTTAGAGCAGAACTTATTGTATGAAACAGATTACCAAAGAATACAGATGTATTTAACTGAAGCGCCCTTTACACCGGGCGTAGGCGAAAAAAACGAATCGGCGCCTAAATTAGGTGTGTGGACAGGTTGGCAAATTGTAAAACAATATATGGATAAGCATCCTAAAATTACGTTGCCACAACTAATGGCGGATGATGATGCACAAAAAATATTAAATGAATCGAAATACAGGCCTAAGTAGTGCATACAAAAAAAGCGTTACGACAAAATCGAAACGCTTAATATCCTGATAGCTTTTTATACTTTAGTATTACTCTACTTTTACAATATCAAATACTGCTTTAAGGCACACTACTACGCCAACTATAAGTATGATGTTAGAGACTGCTGAACTATGTTTAAACTCTGCAAAACGAAGATAAACGCCAACTAAACCTATAACTATTGCTATAACTAATAATATGTAATGACGTTCTGAATTTGCATCTTCTATTGAGTTCATAATATTTAATTTTTTTTGTTGCGGCACAAAAATAGAAATGTTTATCGAAAAACTTATATTGTTTTAAAATTTTTAGAGAATAGTTATTTTCTCATCTTGTTCAAAGTCTGAAACTCTTTTAAACAAAAAAGGCTTCCCATAGAGAAGCCTTTAAAATATAAATTAATATTCTTTATTAGTTTGATGATAATGCTGCAGCGCCACTCACAATTTCGGTAAGCTCAGTAGTGATAGCAGCCTGACGTGCCTGGTTGTAAGCTAACTTAAGCGCTTTTAACAAATCGCCTGCATTTTCAGTTGCTTTATCCATAGCAGTCATACGGGCACCATGCTCAGAAGCATTTGAATCTAATACGGCACGATACAATTGTATTTTAATATTTTTTGGTATCAGCTGCTCTACTATTTCTTCTTTGGAAGGTTCAAGGATATAGTCTACCTGGGTGCCTTTATTCTCCACTTTACCTTCAGCCTTAGGTACAGGTAATAACTGTTCTGCAACTAAAAACTGTACGGCGGCGTTTTTAAAATGGTTATAAACAAGTTCAACACGGTCAAATTCGCCTTTTAAAAAGCCCTGCATAATACTTTCGGTTACCAGCGAAACATTAGCGAAATTTAAATTATTATAAATTTCATTATTGTTGCCAATAACATTGTATTTACGGCGCTGATAATATTCCTGTGATTTTTTACCGATGCTGACAATGGATACATTACCTGCTTTTAACTGTTCGCTGTATTTCTGAGCTATCAGGTTATTAGCGGTTTTTATAACATTGGCATTAAAAGCACCTGCCAAACCACGGTTGGAAGATACTACCACAATCAATACTTTATGAGGTTCGCGCTGTGCCAAAAACGGAGACGAGCCATCCTCTAAGCTCGAGGATAAATTGGATAATAGCTCCTTCAGCTTATTGGCATATGGCCGCAACTGTATAATAGCATTGGTAGCACGTTTCAACTTAGCAGCCGAAACCATTTTCATGGCCTTAGTGATCTGCTGTGTTGAACTTACTGAACCTATGCGGTTTCTTACTTCTTTTAAATTAGCCATTTATTCGAATGTGCAAATTTGCGTATGTGCAGATGTGCAAATTAAATTTGCTTACTTTTATTATCAAATGTACGGCTATGCAATCATCTGCATATTTACATATCCGCACATTTGTACATTAATATCTTCCTGACAGTTCCTTAGCTACTGTTTCCAGTGTATTGGTTACCTGGTCATCCAGTTTACCTGCTTTTAAAGCTGCTAATACTTCCGGATGACGTTGTTCTAACTGAGTGGTAAATTCGCTTTCAAATTCGCGTACTTTATTAATAGGCACATTACGCATCAGGTTTTTTGTACCCAGGTAAATAATGGCTACCTGTTTTTCAACAGTTACCGGCGAATATTGTCCTTGTTTTAATATTTCTACGTTACGGGCACCTTTATCCAATACACTTTTTGTAGAAGCGTCAAGGTCTGATCCGAATTTGGAGAAAGCTTCCAGCTCGCGGTATTGCGCCTGGTCAAGCTTTAACGTTCCTGCAACCTTCTTCATTGATTTAATCTGCGCGTTACCACCTACACGTGATACAGAAATACCTACGTTGATAGCCGGACGAACACCAGCGTTAAACAGATTAGATTCCAGGAATATCTGACCATCGGTAATAGAGATTACGTTGGTTGGAATATATGCTGATACGTCACCTGCCTGTGTTTCAATAATTGGCAATGCAGTTAATGAACCACCGCCTTTTACAATCCCTCTGATAGACTCAGGCAAATCATTCATAGCCTGGGCTATTGAATCATTCTGGTTGATCTTAGCTGCACGCTCCAATAAACGGCTGTGCAGATAAAATACGTCACCCGGATAAGCCTCACGACCCGGTGGACGACGTAATAACAACGATACTTCACGGTAAGCAACCGCCTGCTTTGACAAATCATCATAAATGATCAAAGCCGGACGACCGGTATCACGGAAGTATTCGCCAATAGCTGCACCGGCAAATGGCGCAAAAAACTGCATGGTAGCAGAATCTGAAGCATTTGCTGCTACTATAATAGAGTAAGGCATAGCGCCCTTCTCTTCCAGTGTGCGTACAATATTTGCAACGGTTGAGGCTTTTTGACCACAGGCTACGTATACACAAATTACCGGTTTACCGGCAGCATAAAATTCTTTTTGGTTGATAATGGTATCAATACAAACCGCTGTTTTACCGGTTTGACGATCACCAATAACCAGCTCACGTTGTCCTCGGCCAATTGGTATCATGGCATCAATAGCCTTAATACCGGTTTGTAATGGTTCAGTAACCGGTTGACGGTAAATAACACCCGGAGCTTTACGCTCTAAAGGCATTTCATACGTTTTACCTGTAATTGGCCCTTTACCATCAATAGGCGCACCTAAAGTATCTACTACACGTCCCAGCATACCCTCACCTACGTTAATAGACGCGATCTTGTTCGTACGTTTTACAGTATCCCCTTCTTTTATCTCATCAGATTGACCTAACAATACCACACCCACATTATCTTCTTCAAGGTTAAGTACAATTCCTTGTAAACCATTGTCGAATTCAACCAATTCGCCTGATTGTACTTTTGTTAATCCGTAAACGCGTGCTATACCATCTCCTACCTGGAGTACGGTACCTACTTCTTCTAATTCAGATTCTGACTTGAAACCCGCCAACTGCTGACGCAAAATTGCCGATACTTCATCTGGTCTTACCTCTACCATAGTTTAATTTTTTATTTGGGTTGCTTTTAATTATTGAACTATACCTGAGGCAAAGTCCTTTTTTAATTTCCTTAAAGTGTTAGCAATGCTGGTATCTACCTGCCTGTCGCCAACTGTTAATACAAAACCACCAATTAATGATGGATCTGTTTTTGTTTCTAAATCTATCTCGCCGCCAACAGCTTCTTTTACCTCAGCTAATATCTTTTGCTTGTTAGCTGCTGATAAAGGTGTGGCTGATACTACTGTGGCTCTGGTAATACTCTTTTTAATATCATACTGATTAATATATTCCTCGGCGGTGGTGTATAAAACATTGCCGCGCCCTTTATTGATCATGAGCTTATAAAATGCAATAGATAATTTATTTACTCTTGATGCAAAAATATCGGTAAGAATATTTAGCTTTTTAGTATTTGATATAATCGGGTTACCCAAAACCGCAGATAGCTGCGGATTTGCTTTTAAGGTATGCAGGAAAAATACCATATCATTATTGATCTCATCAAGAACTTTTTGTTCCTGGGCAAGGTCTATCAATGATTTTGCGTACCTGGACGCTACCGTTAATTCTGACATTTTTTTAGTTGTGCGTTTTGAGCTGTAAATTGTAAGTTAGGATATTGCTTCCTATAACATGCAATTGATAACTTTCAACTTATTATAGTTTTACTTCTTTTAAAAGCTGGCTTACTAATTCTTCCTGTTTTTGCTGATCTTCAAACTGCTTGCGCAGTATTTTTTCAGCAATTTCCAATGATAACGAGGCTACCTGATTTTTTACATCCGCCATGGCAATCGCCTTTTGGTTGTTTATTTCTATCCTGGCCAGTTCAATCATGCGGGCGCCTTCTGTATGTGCAGCTTCTTTTGCCTCGCTAATGATCTGATCCTTCACCTTTTTAGCTTCATGCAATATCGTATCACGTTCAGCACGTGCCTGCTTTAATAAAGCCTCGTTCTCGTTTGTTAAACGTGACATTTCATCTTTAGCCGCTTCCGCCTTCTGCAACGCGTCTTCAATAAAATTTTCACGTTCGTTAATAGCACCTAAAATAGGTTTCCAGGCAAACTTGCCTAATATAAACAGCAGGATCAAAAAGGAGATCGTCGTCCAAAAAACCAAACCAATTTCTGGTGTAACTAATTCCATATTCTTTATTTATTGTTTTTAAATTTTAAGTTGTTAAAACGGACCCGGGGCCAACCGCTCCGGGCCGCTTTTTGTTTTTGTTTGCCTAATTTAATTAGAGCAAAGCCACTACCACCGCAAATAAAGCAACACCTTCTACAAGGGCTGCTGCGATGATCATGTTAGTTTGAATTTTAGAAGCAGCTTCAGGCTGACGAGCAATACCTTCAACGGCTTTACCGCCAATCTGACCGATGCCGATGCCGGCGCCGATAACAGCTAATCCTGCACCAATTGCAGCAATACTTCCGTGAACTACGTCTTGAGTCATTGTTTTTTAATTTTAAACGTGTATATTAATAGATAATTAATTCAGATTAATGGTGATGCTCCTCAACAGCCATACCTATAAATAAGGCTGAAAGCATCGTAAAAATAAATGCCTGTAAAAACGCAACCAATAGTTCAATAACATCCATAAATACAACGAATACTACTGAAATCGGCGATATCCACAGCGTGTTAAAAATAAATATCAGCGAAATTAAGCTTAATACAATAATGTGGCCTGCTGTTATATTAGCAAACAAACGTATCATTAACGCAAACGGGCGGGATATAATACCTATCATCTCTACCGGAACCATTATAGGATACAACCAAAATGGAATATCGGGTTTAAAAATGTGTTTCCAGTAATATTTGTTCCCGCTAAAATTTACTACCAATAAAGTGATAAGCGCAAGGGTAAAAGTAACCGCAATATTACCTGTAAGGTTATACCCACCCGGAAAAAAAGGCACCAGCCCTAATAAGTTGTTGATTAATATAAAAAAGAACATGGTTAATAACAACGGCATATATTTGGTATACTTAACACCAATATTAGGTATAGCCACATCATCACGCACAAATAAAATAACCGGCTCAATTAATGACTGCAATCCTTTAGGCGCTTTACCTTCACGTTTGGTATAGGCCGACCTTACATTGAAAAACACCAGTAACAAAATAATTATAGCCATCCACATGCTGGCAATATTACTGGTAATAGAAAAATCTAATACCTTTTTGTTTGCAGCAGCATCAAGCTCACCGTTATTATTAACTACTATTATTTTATTATGGTCAGCCTTATAATTGTAATAAGCACCATGATATATTGGTTCCTGCCCTTTTTCAGCAGATTCCAATTTATTTGATAAAAAAGTTTCTAAACCTTTATCTGTATAAAGTATTACAGGAAGCGGTATAAACGCTTTTCCAAACAAATGCCAGGAGTGTTTATCAGCAATATGTTCTAATATTGCTTCTTTGGGATTGAACTTTTTTGCTTCTCCATTTGTGTCGTTTTCTTGCGCAAAAGATAGTGTAGGCAGTACACTGGCAATTAAAAAAACGGCGTAAATAAACAAATGTCTAAAATTTTTTGAGTTCAAAATCGAGCTATTATTCATTCAAATGAAGTTTTTTACTTTAAATTTTGGTTGCGCAAGTTACGCAACAAAGTATAAATTTCAAAGGCTGTATTTAAGAAATATACATAAAAAAAATCGGTCACAAAAACATACCTGTTTACCTTGTTTTTCAATAAAAAAACCACTGTAAAAGTCAGGCAGGACAATATTTTAAAAACCGTAGCGCCCAAAAACATTTGAGCGCCCAACTCCGGGTTTATCCGCTGGCTTACCGATACCATTATTACCACCAAAAAAGTAAGCGCCGAAATGAAAAAGAATATCAGCCAAAAATGAGGAGTTAATAAATTTGGATTAACAACTAATGGAGGTACAGCTAAAATAATAATAAATAATAGGTATAATAATACAGGCTGCAGCAATTTCAACTTTTTACAGATTTAAAAACCATATATAAGGATATAAAAACTCCAATTAATGACAACGTTGCTGTTACCCATCTTATCTGATGATTGGCGGCCGAATCAATTTTATAACCCACAAAAGCAAACACGCCAATAACAGCTATCATTTGAAAAGCAAGGCCGGTAAACTTTGCCAGGTTATTTGCCTGGTTATCGTTTCCCTTGTTTTTTTCTGGTTCATTTTTATCCATTCGCAAATTTATTAATCCTAATTGTATTAATCTTTATTAAATTAGCCATGCTTATATAACCATGGTTTAACTTTGAAGCGCATTTGCATATTTCCTATATTCCGATCCATAAAACAGACTACATTTCCGCTGTTAATATTGGTTATTAGCTTAACCGGTTGCTCTTTTCAAAAAAAGAATGGCTTTAATCGCACCATGCAGAATCTGACGGCGCATTATAATATTCTTTTTAATGCCAATGAACTGCTGCGGCAAAAACAAGAAAGCTATGCTTTAACATTTATTGATTCGTATGGTGAATTATTAAGCGTTTACCAGGATACTACCTTTCAAACCGGCAAGCCGGATAAAGACCTGGATGCTGCTGTCACTAAAGCTAACCTGATTATTAATGAAAAAGAACAAAGCCACTATGTAGCTGATGCTTACCTGGTTATGGGTAAATCTAATTATTTAGGCGGAAATTATTTTAATGCAGTTGAGTTTTTTAATTATGTGATACGATCGTTTCCTAAACAGATTAAGCAGGTACACGAGGCTTATGCCTGGAAAGCACGGAGCTTATTATATTTAAATAATTTTCCTGAAGCTAAGTTAACCTTAGATAGCGCGCTGCTTACCATTGATCCTCAAAAACGGGTACCGGCTGATATATATGCTGCTAAGCTGCAGTACGATATCGACGTGAAAAACTATATTGATGCCGAAGAAATGGCTAAAAAAGCCATTTATTACTGTAATAATAAAACTCAGAAATTACGCTGGATCTTTATTTTAGGACAGTTGCAGGAACTTAATCATGAAAACGATGAGGCTATTAAAAATTATACCCGCATTACTAAAAGTAACGCTTCATTCGAGATGGCATTTAATGCCAATTTAAACCGGATACGAATAGAAGATCAGCGCAATGGCATTAAAATAAGCCGGACAGACCGCTTATTAAGTTTATTAAGAAACGAAAACAATAAAGAATTTACTGACCAGATCTATTATCAGGCAGCCGAAATATACTTGTTAAATAAAGATATCAATAATGCCTTAAAAAATTATAAACTATCTGTTAAGGCCAGCAAAACTAATCAAAATCAAAAGGGGCTCTCTTATCTGCGCATAGCAGATATTGAATTTAAAGAAAAAGCGAATTATGTAAGCGCTAAAAAGTATTACGATAGTACATTAACTAATCTTTCGCCTAATTACCCCGGCTATCAAATCATACAAAAGAAAAGTAACAACCTGAGGCTGCTTGCCGACAGGCTGCAAATTATTGCCCGCGAGGATACGCTGCAATTATTAGCCAAACTGGACGAAAAAACCCGCCTTGCCCGTATAGATGTTATGGCTGCTAATCACATTACACAACAGCAAACAATTACTACGAATAATGCGGCCAACGCCCAGGCCAGCGCCACTAATAGTAATATCCAAACAGCAACCGCCAGCACACCTAATGGCAGCAATTTTTATTTCTATAATGTTAATGCTGTTAGCCGCGGATATAATGATTTTAAACGAATATGGGGGAACCGAAAGCTGGAAGACGACTGGCGGCGAAGCAACAGATCAACCACCAATGCTACCGCCAATGGGCCTGTTGTAGCACTAAATTCCGCTCCGGATGCCCTGCCTGCTGACAAGCGCAAAAGTAAAGCTGATATAGCATCAGACACCTACCGGCAGCAAATATTACAAAACCTGCCACTTACCCCGGAGTTGCTTGCCCAATCAAACGCGCGCCTTTATACTGCTTATTTAGATATGGCCAATTTTTATCGTGATGTTTTAGATGATAAAAAGGAGGCGATAGATACTTATTCGCTGCTTTTAAATAATTTTCCTAAAGACCCTAACAAACCTGCCATTTATTATAATTTATACCGTTTATATAATGAAACGGATATAAAAAGATCTAATGAGTATAAAAATAAACTGGTGAAAGAGTATCCGGAAACCTCATTTGCCAAAGTAATTATTGACCCTGACTATGCTAAGAATTTAGATAATAAGGATGCAGTATTTAATACTGCCTATAACCAAGTTTATGATTTGTATGCACAAAAAAAATATAACCAGGTTATCAGCAACGTTGATACTTTACTAAAACAATATCCCGATAATAAACTTACCCCGCAACTTTATTACCTGCGTGCCATTGCCGCCGGTCATCAGGAAAAATTACCACCCTTCGAGGCCGATCTGCAAAAACTGGCAGACAGTTATCCTAATGACAAGTTGATAACGCCTTTGGTAAAACAGCACTTAGATTATATTGAGGCTAATAAGTTGGAATTAGCATCGCATAACTATGTGCTGATAGATAATGACGCGACAGAAGTAGTATTTATTCCGCCTATTGTTTTACAACAACAAACCGCATACAGGCATAACATCAGCCAGGAAGCAGAACCAATAAAACCGGTTGAAACTAAACAACCACCAAAAGCTGAACCAGTTAAAACACCCCCTGTAATTGTCCAAAAAGCGCCTTCACCTGTTAAACCAAAAACTACAGCCCCAAGAGGGCCGGTTACCTTCTCTTTACGCGATAGCACAAATTATTATTTTGTAATAAATGTAAACACTGGCACAACAGATTTGTCCTCATCACGTTTTGGGATAGGGCAATTTAACCGGACTAACTTTCCGCCAAATGCTATTAAACACCAGCTAAAAAATGCCGGGCCAGATAATCAATTAATATATATAGGCCGTTTTTACAATTCGGCTGAGGCTAAGGAATATGCAAGGGCTATTATTCCGCTCTTGCCCGAGATTATGAAGGTGCCTAAGGATAAATACAGTTTTTTTATCATAACACAAGAAAATCTGGATAAATTAGCAGACAAAAAAATATTGGATAGTTATTATGACTACTACCAAAAAACCTATTAACTTAAATATGGACGTTAAACTTTCTCAACAAGATATAAAGAGATACAATTGGTATATATGGAAATTTTTTATCGGATGTTTTGTATTTGTTGTCATGATGATAGGATTGACAGCGTTAGGCATATTCGGTACTTTACCTTCCTTACGCGACCTTGAAAACCCTAAAAGCGACCAGGCGTCGCAGGTAATTTCATCGGATAAGCAAATATTGGGTAAATATTATATTACCAACCGGTCAAGCGTTCCTTTTAGTAAGATATCGCCAAATGTAATAAATGCATTGGTTGCTACTGAGGATAATCATTTTTATGATCATTCGGGCATTGATTTTAAGCGCTCATTTACCATATTATTATACCTGATGATTGGTAAAAAACAGGGCGCAAGTACTATTACACAACAATTATCCCGAAATCAATTTTCGGATGAAGAACGGGCACATAACCCATTAAAACGTATCATTCAAAAGCTGCAGGAACTAATAATCGCTGTTAGGATAGAAAAGCACTATACTAAACAAGAGATTGTTACGATGTACCTGAACACGGTTGATTTTGGCAGTAATTCGGCCGGTATAGCTTCCGCGGCTCAAACTTACTTTAATACCACACCTGATCAATTAACGCCGGACCAGGCTGCTGTATTAGTAGCCATGCTAAAAGGGCCTACTATATATTCTCCCATCAGGCATCCTAAAAATTCATTGTCCAGGCGAAACTTTGTACTGAGCCGTATGGCCGATGAAGGTTTTATCAGTGATGGCCAGGCCAGGGAAAGCCAGGAAAAGCCACTGGGCATTAATTATCATCCTATTGACCATAATGAAGGATTAGCCCCCTACTTCAGGGCGGTTTTAAAAAGTGAAATAAAAAAATTACTGGTTGCGAGGGGGATTTTTAAACCTGATGGTGTAACGCCTTATGATTTGGACAGGGACGGCTTAAAAATTTATACCACTGTTAATTCAAGCATGCAGCAATATGCTGAAGATGCTCAAAGAACCTATATGCGCGATCTGCAAAACCAGTTCAATATGCAGTGGAAGGGGGTTAAGCTATCCGAAAAAATCAACAATTATAACTTACTGATGGAACAGGGTATGATTCGCTCAGACAGGTATAACGAATTAAAAGCCCAGGGGAAATCTGACGAGGAAATTAAACAGAACTTTTATACACCCGATACCTTAAACCTGTTTACCTGGCATGGAGATATTGATACGGTGATGAAACCTATTGATTCGGTACTGTATTGTAAAATGCTGTTAAGAAACTCTTTAATGAGCATGGACCCCTCCACCGGTTATATCAAAGCATGGGTAGGTGGTATTAATTTTGAGCATTTTAAATATGACCAGGTATTTAAAGGTGCACGGCAGGTTGGCTCAACCGCTAAACCGTTCACTTATGCGGTTGCTGTTGAAGGCGGTTATTCACCTTGTATGAAAGTTGATAATGTACCCGTTACAATTGCCGGTTATGCCGGTAAAAATGGCAAAGACTGGACACCTGCATCATCGCCTTTAGAAACACTACCTGGTGCAATTGACCTGCGAACCGCCCTGGCGCATTCTCAAAACTATGTAACTGCCTATATTATGAACGAGGTAAAGCCTGAACCGGTAATGGAACTGATTAAAAAAATGGGGATTACTACTCCTGTTCCACCAGTACCTTCCATATGTTTGGGTGTGTTTGATGCAACCGTATATGATATGACTGGTGCCTATTCTGTTTTTGCTAATCAGGGTGTTTGGACTCAGCCTATTTTTTTATTGCGCATTGAAGACAAAAATGGCAACGTATTGTATGATAATGTTCCTAATAAAAAGCAGGCCATTAATGAGCAAACCGCTTATGTAATGACGGATATGCTAAAGAGTGTTGTTGATATGCAGGGTGCAACCGGGAACAGGTTACGCTGGAAATATAATTTCACCAATCCAATTGGTGGTAAAACAGGCACCACACAGGACAATTCTGATGGTTGGTTTATTGGTGTAGTGCCGCATTTGGTTACAGGAATATGGACGGGATGCGAAAACCGGGTTTTTCATTTCCGATCAACACGTGTGGGTGAGGGTTCAAATTCGGCACTGCCTATCTTTGCCTTATATATGAAAAAAGTTTATGCCGATCCATCATTAGGTATAAAAAAGGATGTTGATTTTACCCCGCCTAAAAACCCGCTAACCATTACCCTGGATTGCAATGCCTATAGTCAACAGGTAAAGGGGACTAATGATGTAGATAAAAAACTGAGTTTTTAGATACTTATATTTGTGTTTGCTATAATCTAATTACAGCAAACACAAATTCATTTTTACAATCCCCACGCGTTATTGCGATGAAAGAAGTAACCCCTAATGTGGCGGTCGAAAAGCTGCAAAAATTAACCTGT
>JAQBOY010000402.1 GCA_028287805.1 Mucilaginibacter sp. | reverse complement strand
CGCGATATACCCTGTTCAACCATAGTTACGCCATAAATCAGGTCGGTACTGGCGATGGTGCGTTTGTTATGTGATACAATAATGAATTGCGAATCTTTTGAAAATTCGCGGATGATATTATTAAACTTATCAATATTAGTATCGTCAAGAGGGGCATCCACCTCATCAAAAATACAAAATGGAGCAGGTTTTAACAGGTAAAGTGAAAACAGAATAGCGGTTGCCGTTAATGTTTTTTCGCCGCCTGAAAGTTGATTGATGGATAACGGACGTTTGCCTTTTGGCTTCGCGATAATATCAATATCTGATTCCAGCGGATGTTGCGGATCTGTCAGTATCAGATCACAGGAATCCTCTTCATTAAATAAGGAGCGGAACACTTTTATGAAATTTTCACGAATTGCGATAAATGACGACATGAATTTTTCGCGGGCGGTGTCATCAATTTCCTGTATAGTTGCCATTAATGATGCCTTAGCTTCACCCAAATCCTTTTTTTGTGCCTGGATAAATTGGTAACGCTCATTCATCTCCTGGTAGGCTTCAACAGCCATTGGATTAATGGCGCCAAAATCATCCAGTTGTTTTTTTATCTTTTCTGTCCGCTCACGTAATTCCTGTTCATTTTCGTCTGCACTGATCTCAGTTTCCGGTAATTCATTGATATCTATATTAAATTCAACCGACAAACGCTCCTTTAAGGCATTAAGTTCAATTTTAAGATTATTTCGCTGGTCTTTTAACTCATTTTCAAGCAGTTCAGCATGATCTTTTTTACGCCTGAGCGTGGTTAATTCATTTTCATTTTCGGTTATTTGACCACGCCATGCATAATACTCCTGCTCTGCCTGTTGTGTGGCTTTTTCCAGCTCTTCTTTTTGGTTATACATTTCAAGCAGGCTATCGTCAGAATTATCTGACAGCTGCAAATTTTCCTGTATAGCCGCTTTTACAACTTCCAGTTCGCCACTGTTTTGTTTGATCGTTTTTTCCAGGCTTTCCTGCTGATTATACCGGTATTCGAGGTCTTTATTTAGTCCCGAAACTTTATTTTGCTGCTGATGAAAGCGAATATTTTCCTGGTTATAAGCATTTGATTGTACCGTTACCAGCTCGTTCAATTCATTAAAAGCAGATTGTTTGCCTGCCAGCAGATCATATTGAACTTGCTTTTGTGCTTTTAAATCAATAAGCAGTGGCTTTAGCGTAGCTATTTCCTCAGTAATACTATTGATCTTGCGTGCAATATCATCCTTACGGTTAAGGCTGTTTTCAATGAAGGTTTGATATTGTTCCTGGCGTGTTTTTACGGTAACCAGCTCTGTATTCAGTCGGTTAAGATCAACCTGCTGTTGCTTAAGTTCAGCCGCTTTACCGGATGATTTTAATAAGCCCAGCTTGCTTTGTAATCCATCCATCCTGCTTTTAGAAGCAGCAAGGTGCTCATCCAATAATTTGATTTCTTTTGCAAGGTTTTCCAGATTTTTAGCCCTGCCAATTCTTTTACCTTCAAATAACCCTACCGATCCGCCTGCTATAGTATATTTTGATTTGTTGAACTTGCCGCTTTTGCCAATTAATACCAATCCTTCATCCAATGACGAATTATTTAGCTCATGCCCAAGGTCATCATTTATTAAATAAACATTTTTAAGCAGATGATTACATAATGGCTGATAACGCTTTTCTACTTCAACCACACTTAATGCAGGTGTCCAAGCCTTCTCTAAATCTCCGCCGCCAGTTGGCGGGGAAACTTTAGGCGGGGCTGTGTAATTACTTAAAACAAAAAACTGCGCCCTTCCTTTTGATGAGTTGCTTAATAAATTAATGGCCCTGATAGCATCGTCATAATTTTCAACCACATAATAGTTCATTAACGGCTCCAGGTAGTTTTCAATGGCTATCCGGTATTCTTCGCGGCAAAATAAAATATCGCTGAATAGGGGAACGTTTTTTACCCAGGCCGCGTTGTTTTTCAAAAAACGTATAGATTCAGGAAAACCTTCCAGATTATCTACTAAGCTCTTGGTCAGGTTATATTCGTTTTGTTTGGCATCCAGCTTACGGCTTTCAGCAACAATAGTTTCTTTGATGGTGTTGAGTTCAGTTTCAGTGGCTGTAATTTGTTCCTGCAGCTTGTTCTCAAATTCAACTACTGATTGATACTCATTTTCCAATTCATCTTTACGATACTGTAATTCACCAACTATTTGATTGAAATGAGAAAGTTCTACCTTTTTATTGGTGGCATCCTCCATATTCCGCTCACTTTCCTGCTCTAATGCCTGCTGCTGTATCTGTAATATATCAATATCTTTTTCAGCTTTATAAGCCTGGTTTTGCAGGTTATTGTTGCTGTTAGTTAGTTCATTCAGTTCATTCCGGGCTGATGTTTGTTGCAGCTTTAATTCGTCGACAGTTAATTTAAGATCAGCTAATTTATCTATAAGCGTTTGCAGGTTCTCTTCCTCCTGTGCCTTTTCTTCGGCAAGGCGCTTAATATTATACAATACGTGGTTTAACTGGTTACGGTCACGCTCCAGTTCGGCAGTAAGCCGGGTTTCTTTGTCCTGCTGAAATTTTAACTGCTCGTTTTTAATCTTTTTTTCGCTTTCATAAGCCCGTATTTTGGATACATACTCGTTAGTGGCTTTTTGTTGGGTTGAAAGATTTTTTTCTTTGGTAATACTATCCAGCTTTTGCTGTTGCAGGGCAGCTTCAAGGGTATCAATAAGCGTTACAATACCTGCTTTTTCTTCTCTTTGCCTTTGTTCCTGCTCCTCAATTTGAGTTAATGACTGACTAAATGAAGCAATTTTGAACGAAGCCAACACAATGCTTAGCGATTTGTACTGCTCTTTAAGACGATAATAACGCTCGGTTTTTTTTGCCTGATTTTCGAGCATTTTCAGGTTCTTCTCAATCTCAAATAGCAAATCCTCAACCCGCTCCAAATCTGCTTCTGTATCCTTTAACTTATTAAAAGTTTGTTTTTTACGCAGTTTGTACTTCGATATGCCCGATGCTTCTTCAAATAAGTTTCTTCGTGATCCTTCTTTATTAGAGATGATCTCCTCAATCATTCTTAGCTCAATAATGGCATAAGAATCCGAGCCTATGCCGGTATCTAAAAACAGATCGGTAATATCCTTTAAGCGGCATTGTACATCATTTAAACGGTATTCGCTCTCACCGCTGCGATATAGCTTACGGGTTAAGGTAACCTGCGAATAATCAGTAGGCAGTATGTTTTTTGTATTATCAAAGGTGAGCGATACTTCGGCCAAATTAGCAGGCTTTCGGCTTTTTGAACCATTAAATATTACGTTATCCATTTTTTCGGATCGGAGCATTCGTGTGCTTTGCTCGCCCAATACCCACCTGATGGAGTCAACCACATTTGATTTTCCGCAGCCATTAGGTCCTACAATAGCGGTAACACCTTCATTAAAGTTAATGGTGATCTTGTCGCCAAAGCTTTTAAACCCCTTGATTTCTAACTGTGTAAGCTGCATTTAATTGTTAAGCGCCATAAATAATTCGGACCTTCAAATTAATCATAAAAAAATGATTTTATCTAAACAATTTTAGAGATTAAAGGAAAGATAAACTTGCCGCTCTTTTTACCGTTCTCCTTTTACCTTAATCTTTTTAAAACATTTACAACCTTTATAACATTTATAACCAATATGAAAATAGCAGTATTTGGGGCAGGCGGTCGTATAGGCAGTCGCATTGTTGAAGAAGCTTTAAGCCGTGGGCATGATGTATCAGCAGTAGTCCGTCATCCCGAAAATTATACAACCATACATGAACATTTAAAAGTTGCCAAAGGTGACTTGTTTGATTCGCAGGACGTAGAAACCGGCGCATTTGATCAGGATGCAGTTGTAAGCGCCTATAACTATACAAAGGGTGCAACGCCATCAACAATAAGCGAAATTGTTGTGCCGCTTGTTAATGGCTTAAAACAAGCATATGTAAAAAGACTGATTGTAGTAGGAGGGGCAGGCAGTTTGGAAGTAGCGCCAGGCGTGCAATTGGTAGATACCCCAGGCTTTCCTGAAGCTTATAAAGAAGCTGCATTAGCACACCGGAAAGCATTAGAACTTTATAAAGGGGAAAATCAACTGGACTGGACCTACATAAGCCCTGCCGCCGAAATTGCACCCGGAAAACGTACAGGCATCTTTCGCACTGGCACCAATCAGCTCATAACAGATGCACAGGGCAAGAGCTTTATCAGCATGGAGGATTATGCTGTAGCGGTTATTGATGAAATTGAAAATCCACAGCACATCAGGCAGCAAATGACGGTGGGGTATTAGGTTGTTGTTAGTGGTGAGTAGGTTACGAGTTGCAAGGTATAGTCTGCAACTCCAACTAAATCAAGTTACAAACAGCACTTACAACTTATACAAATATCTCGCCCTTTAAATAAGTAACGGCCTTGCCACTCATCAAAACCCTGTCGCCTTTTAGCTCGCACCATAGTTCGCCCTTCCGGGGGGAGATCTGATAGGCATGTAATTTATTTTTGCCTAATTTTTTTGCCCAATAGGGTATCAGGTTACAATGTGCGGAGCCGGTTACCGGATCTTCGGGAATGCCTGCTCCCGGAGCAAAAAACCGGGATACAAAATCAACGTCTTTACCTGGTGCCGTAACAATTACGCCAACGGTATCCATTTTTGATAGCGCGAAAAAATCAGGCATCATTTCGCGAATGTCTTTTTCAGTTTCATAAACCAAAAAATAATCGCGAGACCTTAGAATAGCTAAAGGTTGTTTTCCCCCTAATGCTTCTACTAATCCATTAGGAAACTCAATAGGTATGGGTGGCCTTGAAGGAAAATCCATCGTGTATTTACCGTCATCCCTTTTAACAGTAAGCACACCGGCTTTTACGGTTTCAAAATGTATGGTATCCTGCTGGTAACCTAATTCGGTAAACAGTATATGTGCCGAAGCTAAGGTGGCATGTCCGCAAAGATCTATTTCATATTCGGGCGTGAACCATCTTAACGCAAAGCCTGTATCATTTTTCACAAAAAAAGCGGTTTCCGCCAGGTTGTTTTCTATAGCAATTTTCTGCATCACCTCATCAGGCAGCCATTCCGTAAGCGGACAGATAGCTGCCGGGTTACCACCAAAAAGCTGTGAGGTGAAAGCGTCGGCCTGATAAATAGGGATTGTCATTGTGTTTTAATTATATTACGAATATAATATTTGCTGTTTAGTATTAAAACATACTAAACTGATTATTTGTGTTTTTCCCGTCTGCAATTCTTAGTTGATTAACCAGTAAATGTGCCTGCCTGGTAGGTTCGGGAATACGGTAGCCACGTATGCAGTTTTTAATCACTTCAACACTTTGCTCCATATTAATCAAATGCCCGGGCGATATATAAATAGGGTTGCAGTTTTTTTTGCTTCTTAACGCTGTTCCAACCTGCTCGCCTTTATCATACATGGGGCTTTGTGCAAATAGCTCATTAGCGGGTTCTTCATACTTTCCTGTCAACCGGCTTTTTGCGCTTCCAATAGTGGGTACATTGGTAATTAAACCAAAATGAGCAGCAATGCCCATTCTGCGCTCATGCGCTATGCCTTGTCCGTCTAATACTAAAAGATCAGGTTTTATTTCCAGCTTGTTCCAGGCTTCAAGTAAAGCCGGAACTTCCCTAAACGCCAGCAATCCAGAAATATAAGGGAAGGAAGTACGGCTAATGGCTGTGGCATTGCCTATAATATTTAGCTCGGGGTATTTGAAAAGTACAATACCCGCATAAACCACCTCTGAATATTTGTTGAAGGAGATATCTGATCCTGCAATGATATGTATAGTTTTCTCCAGCGGTTTAATTTGCAGCTGCCTGCGCAATTCATGTTGATAAGCTATTGCCCGGGCAGGAGTGAGGTGTTCATAACCAGCTGGTTCCATATTGTTATAACATAAAAAAGCCCCCGGTTGTTTACCGGAGGCCTTTAGGATGTTAACCTAAATAGGATTTCAGAATTTTACTCCTGGACGTATGCCGCAATCTTTGCAACGCCTTATCTTTTATTTGTCTGACACGTTCACGTGTTAAATTAAATTTCTCACCAATTTCTTCTAATGAAAGAGGATGATTGGTGCCTAAGCCAAAGAATAATACAATAATTTCGCGCTCACGTTCTGTAAGGGTTGAAAGTGACCGTTTGATCTCTTCAGATAATGATTCGTTAATTAAGATCGAATCGGTATTCGGCTCTGCATTTTCTAATACATCCAGCAATGTGTTTTCTTCACCCTGAACAAATGGCGCATCCATGGAAACATGGCGGCCTGAATTACTTAGCGTATCAGAAATTTTATCAACTGTTGTTTCCAGTATATCTGCCAGTTCTTCCGGTGAAGGCTCACGTTCGAATTCCTGCTCCAGCTTTGAAAAAGCCTTACTGATTTTGCTTAATGAACCTACCTGATTTAAAGGTAAGCGCACAATACGTGATTGCTCGGCAATAGCTTGCAGAATAGACTGACGTATCCACCATACCGCGTACGATATAAATTTAAACCCTTTGGTTTCATCAAAACGTTTGGCTGCTTTAATTAAGCCTAAGTTACCTTCATTTATAAGATCACCAAGTGTTAAACCTTGATTTTGGTATTGCTTAGCTACAGATACAACGAAGCGTAAGTTTGTTTTTGTTAGACGTTCTAAAGCGGCCTGATCCCCCTCTCGTATCTTTTGTGCTAATATTACTTCTTCCTCGGCTGTAATTAGGTCAACTTTACCAATTTCGTGAAGGTATTTATCCAATGATTGCGATTCACGATTGGTAATTGATTGGGTTATTTTGAGTTGTCTCATTTATTTTAAAACCTCGATTCTTCTATTAGAATTGAACGTGCAAAGGTAGGAAATTGTTATGTAAATTTTTAACTAAAATATATATAATAAAAAAGATTATATATTATTCATTATCAGTAAATAATTGCATGGTTTTTGTGGTATTTATAATTGCTTGATTATATTTCGTTTAGTTTAAAAGTTTCCTTTAAACGTATGCCTTTTTCCGTTTGTTGTAACGTACAACATTCATTTACCGGGTCATGTTCAAGGTAAAGAATATAATTTTTTTCTACTGCTTCGTTTAAAAATATTTTCTTTTCATATAAAGTTTTAAGCGGAAACATGTCATAGGCCATTACATAGGGGATAGGTATATGCCCAGTTGAAGGCAGCAAATCAGCCATGTATAAAATGCTTTTGTTTTTATAGTTGATGAGTGGAAGCATCATCGCTTCTGTATGCCCGTTCACCAAACGGATATGCATATTATCAGTAAATTTAACCCCATCATCTGCAGGTATAAATTGTAACTGACCACTTTGTTGTATGGGCAATATATTTTCTTTTAAAAAAGATGCTTTTTCCCGTTCGTTAGGGTTTACAGCCCAATCCCAATGTTTTTCATTACTCCAGTAAACCGCATTTTTAAAAGCGGGTACCAGGTTTTCATTATCTCTTACAACTGCACCGCCCACATGGTCAAAATGAAGATGCGTTAAAAATACATCAGTAATATCGTCCCGGTGAAACCCCAGTGCAGCCAATGAACTGTTTAAACTGGCATTGCCATGTAAATAATAATAACTAAAAAATTTTTCGTCCTGCTTATTGCCTATACCGGTGTCAATTAATATCAGTCGCCCCTCATCCTCAACTAATAAACACCGCATGGCCCAGGTGCATAAATTATTTTCGTCAGCCGGATTGGTTTTATTCCAGATAACTTTAGGCACAACACCAAACATGGCGCCGCCGTCTAATTTAAAAAAGCCGGTATCAATGGTGTGAAGTTGCATAGTAGTCA
>JAQBOY010000388.1 GCA_028287805.1 Mucilaginibacter sp. | reverse complement strand
GAAGGTGAATTGGTGCGGATAAATGTTAAGGACGAGCAAATGGCGGCCTTTGCCAAACAGCAATTGCAGTTGATTGATGTGGATTTAAACCGGGTTGAGTTTTTTGAATTTCCTACCAACGATGCCTGGTGCCGTGATCATGGTCCTGCGTTTTTGATTAATAATGAAACCAAACAAAAAGTAATAGTTGACTGGGGTTACAATGCCTGGGGAGGTAAATATCCGCCTTTTGATCTGGATGATGTAATACCTACCAAAATAGCTGAACATTTCGGCTTACCGGTTTATCATCCGGGTATTGTGATGGAAGGCGGATCTGTTGATTTTAACGGTAAAGGCACCATACTGACCACTACAGCCTGCTTGTTAAACAAAAATCGTAATCCACACTTAAATCAGCAGCAAATAGAAACCTATCTGCACAACTATTATGGGGCCGAACAGATACTATGGTTAGGCGATGGTATTATAGGCGACGATACCGATGGCCATATTGATGATATTACCCGCTTTGTAAATGAGGATACCGTTGTTACAGTTATTGAAGAAAATAAAAACGACGAGAATTATCACATCTTGCAGGAAAAT
Source organism: Mucilaginibacter sp. (assembly GCA_028287805.1). Lineage (GTDB taxonomy): Bacteria > Bacteroidota > Bacteroidia > Sphingobacteriales > Sphingobacteriaceae > Mucilaginibacter. The sequence continues at coordinate 8,874 of JAQBOY010000388.1, read as the reverse complement.
TTGCAAACCTTAAAAACTATGCGCCTGCTAAATGGCAAGCAATTAGATATTATAGAATTGCCCATGCCCGATCCGGTAACTTATGAAGACCAACGGTTACCAGCATCCTATGCTAACTTTTATATCGGCAACTCGGCTGTAGTAGTGCCTACTTACCGCTGCGATAAGGACGAAAAAGCTTTGGAAATTTTACAAGGATGCTTTCCGGAAAGAAAGGTGATCGGCATTGACTCAACAGATATTATCTGGGGATTGGGCAGTTTCCATTGTTTAAGCCAGCAAGAGCCGGAGATATAGAACTTTTTCCACCGCCAAAACACCCCTGCTTACCGACTTCTTTAAACAAATCGCCAGTTTTGTTTTTGCTTAGGTTTATTGTTACTTTACTTTTGATTAAGATTTAAAATAAAGAACATGAACGAAGATATAAAATACACCAACCAGCCTCGCAGGGGAAAAGCTTTAGCCGGGGTACTTCTATTAATAGTTGGTGGAGCTTTACTGTTAAAACAATTTGATTTTTTCTTTTTCCCTAATTGGTTGTTTAGCTGGCCAATGTGGTTAATTTTATGGGGACTATACTCAGGTGCTAAGCACAACTTCAACAACTCATCATCATTTATACTTATTTTACTGGGTATTGTATTTTTAGTACATGAAAATTTAAACGTAGCCAGCGGGTTTATCTGGCCTATGGCATTGATCATATTTGGTTTATGGATAATAGTAAGGCGCAGTCATCATAGTGATCGTGATAATTGGGATAAGCCTTGGAAACAACGTGGTAACTGGAGACAGTATGAGGGTGCTTTTCCAAATAACCCTACAGTTGATTACACAACTACTGCTGATGTACCTCCTCCGGTTAATCCTGATCCTTCAACATACAGCCGCCCAACTGGGGATGATTACCTGGACGCCGTATCAATTTTTGGAGGTGTAAAAAAAACCATCCTTTCAAAAAACTTTCGGGGAGGTGAGATAGTGAATGTTTTTGGCGGGGCCGAACTCGATTTTACCCAGGCCAATATAAACGGACAAGTAATTATTGATATTACTCAAATATTTGGTGGTACTAAAATAATTGTTCCGGCACACTGGCAGGTGGTATCTGATTTGGCTGCTGTATTTGCAAGTGTTGATGATAAAAGGATCAGGACCGCTGCTCCGGCAGATTCAGATAAAATACTGGTACTTAAAGGGACTTCAATTTTTGCAGGTGTCGATATACGTAGTTATTAAATTAGAGTTGTTCTGATTAAATGTGCTGATACAAACAACAACTTAATCAACTAAAAATTAAAACCAAAAGTTTTGACCATTATATCATCATTAACATCTTCTAAATTGCTAAAGGCATTTGTATTTTGCGGGCTGGTTTGGACAGCCCTGCAAACTTACATTATCCATAGTTTTGGATTTGATTGGTATACTGCTTTAGCTGATGGTATAATAAGCTCCATATTACTTTCTGCGGCTTGTTGGTTAATTAATAATAATTTACGCTACTATCAGCCTGGCAAAGGCAGCTATATTAATTTATTAATATGGTGCGCCGCTTTAGCCGCTATTTGTATGACAGGCAGTCGATGGATACTTCCTTTTATAAACCACGACCAGATTTACGTTAACTTTATATCACAATCCCTGGTTATCCGGTTTTTTACCAGCTTTTTAGCTATTGGGTGGATGGCCATGATCAGTATGATATGGTACTCACAGCTGGATCAAAAGGAAAATGAAAAACGCAAAACTGAAGCTGAAAAATTAGCACGTGATGCGGAATTATATAATCTTAGGCAACAGTTACAACCACATTTTTTGTTTAACAGTTTAAATTCTATCAATGCCTTAATAGGTTTTAAGCCAGATGAAGCGCGCAAAATGATTCATCAGCTTTCTGATTTTTTACGGGGAACGCTTAAAAAAGATGATCAGCAGCAGGTTACTTTAAACGAAGAATTGCAGCACCTGAATTTATACCTTGAAATAGAAAAAGTACGTTTCGGGCATCGCCTTAAAACAGAGATAAGCTGCGATAACAGTTGCGGAAATGCTATAATGCCCTCATTGATGTTGCAGCCTATTGTAGAGAATGCGATCAAATTTGGCCTGTATGACACAACAGATGATGTAGTGGTAAGTATAAGGGGCGAAATGGAAGGCAATTACCTGCAATTAATGGTGCAAAATCCTTATGATCCGCAAACCTCCCGCCCACGGCAGGGAACAGGTTTTGGGTTAAGTGGTGTACAGCGCAGGTTATATTTGCTTTTTGCACGTAATGATTTGATGGAAACTCACGCAAATGATAATATATTTACAACCATAATTAAAATTCCGCAACTATGACCCGAGTGTTAATTATTGATGATGAACCTTTAGCACGTATGGTTGTAAAGGAGTATACACAGCAATTTGACCAATTGGAAGTTGTGCAGGAATGTAATGACGGTTTTGAAGGATTAAAAGCTATTCAGCAACATCAGCCCGATCTCATTTTCCTTGATGTGCAAATGCCCAAAATAAACGGCTTTGAAATGCTGGAACTGGTTGAAAACCAACCGGCGGTAATATTTACCACCGCTTTTGATGAGTACGCTATAAAAGCCTTTGAAACCCATGCGGTTGATTACCTGTTAAAACCTTTCAGCAAGGAACGATTTAACAAGGCTGTTGAAAAGTATCTTGCCCAGTCATCCACTGTAAATGCACCTAAAGAAACCGAAAAGCTGCTGGAATATGCTGCACAATCACCGGCGCAGCATGAACGTATTGTAGTAAAAACCGGCACTAAAGTAAAGATCATCCCTGTTGCTGATGTACAATACTTGCAGGCTGATGATGACTATGTAAGCGTATTTACCCATGAAGGCTCTTATCTCAAAAATAAAACCATGAGTTTTTTTGAGCAAACACTAAATGCCCGGCAGTTTGTACGTGTGCACCGCTCCTATATAGTTAGCGTATCCGAAATTACCCGTATTGACCCTTACGAAAAAGATAGTCACCTGGCTATCCTCAAATCTGGCGCAAAAATACCGGTAAGTAAAACCGGGTATATTAAGCTGAAACAGGTATTGGGGATATAACCTTTCATGTCATGCTGAGGAACGACGTGGCGATCCCGCGGCTATTGCATTACCGCTAGTGTCCGTCCGCCAAATTGTTGCAGGCTGAAAAAACATACGGACGATATTACAACTACCTCCTCCTCAACACATTGTCATGCTGAGGAAGGACGTGGCGATCCCGCGGCTATTGCTTTACCGCTAGTGTCCGTCCGCCAAATAGTTGCAGGCTGAAAAAACATACGGACAATATTACAACTACCTCCTCCTCACCACATTGTCATGCTGAGGAACGAAGCATCTATCGCCGTTAGCTTTTTCTAAGCCATAACAATTCACAAATAATGAAATTCTATTGAAAAAATTTGCATAACTCAATTATCAATCGTAATATTGCGATATAATTATGGGCTTAACAAAAACAGAAATATTTACAGAAGAGCAAAATGCCCTGGCAATGGCATTAAAGGCAATGGCACACCCTGCCCGCATTGCTATTTTACAACAAATTATTAATTCTAAAGCCTGTATCTGTGGCGATTTAGTGGATGAATTAGGTTTAGCACAAGCCACCATCTCACAACATTTAAAGGAATTAAAAACTGCGGGAATAATTCAGGGAACTATTGAAGGTGTAAGTGTTTGCTATTGCATTAATCCGGTGGTTTGGAAAAAATTAGGTAAGCAATTAAGCAGTTTCTTTGCTGCTTATGCTATAAAAGATACTTGCTGTTAAAAAAATTTAACTTAAATAAACGCAATATTGCGATATAACAATAAAGGATAAAACTAATGGAAACGCTAAACTGGGGAAGCTTTAAAGCTCAATTACAACAAAATCCGGATTTGGAACTGCAATTTCAATATGCAACAGGCAAATTAGTTAGTGCCTCTTATCATATAACCGAAATTAAACAAGCACCTATAGTATCTGTTGACTGCGGCGGTGTGATGAATAAATGGACAGAAATAATTGTGCAGCTTTGGGAGCCGGGTGAAAAACAACAGGACCGGGCAATGAAAGTAAGCAAAGCGCTTTCCATTGTTAATGTAGTTGAAAAGATTTTACCCCTTGATCCAAAAGGTATTGTTAAAATTGAATTTGGGAATTCACAATTTGATACCCGTCAAATGTTCCCTAACGAAATTATTGCAGATGGGGAAAACCTGGTTGTAGACCTTCGCCCTGATTTTACGCAATGTAAAGCAATTAACAGGGATGGCAGTTGCGGAACAACAGCAACCGGCGAGGAGTGCTGTACACCATCAATTGCCGAAAAGCCAAAAATTCAATTGGTTAATTTAGCAACAAGTTCAAGCTCTTGTACACCTGGAGGTGGCTGCTGCTAATTAAAACTATAAACTATGCAGATAGTTCCGGCATCAAAATATAAAAACAGGGTGATCACTTTATTGCAATCACTCCATTTACCAACCGAAGATTTAACAGGCAACCTTGAAAACTTTTTTGTCGCTTTAGGGGCAAACGAAATTATTGGAACTGTTGGTTTGGAAATATATGGTGAATACGGCTTGCTGCGTTCTCTTGCTGTTGACCCTCAATTACAGGGAAAGGGTATTGGCCCTCATTAGTAAGTTACATTGAACAATATGCGCAAGATAAGGGATTAAAAGAACTATACCTGTTGACGGAAACTGCAAAGGATTATTTTGAAAAAAAAACATATCAGTTAATTGCAAGAGATAAAGCGGCAGAAGCTATAAAGCAATCTACTGAATTTAGCCATGTATGCCCGCAATCGGCGGTTTTAATGAAAAAAACTATTAATTAAAAATGAAGAACATTTTAGTATTATGTACCGGCAATAGTTGCCGCAGCCAGTTGGCCGAAGGTTATTTAAGACATTTTGCCGGCAACAAAGCAACCATTTACAGCGCGGGTATCGAAACCCATGGCGTTAATCCTAAAGCCATACAAGTAATGGCTGAGGATGGGATTGACATTAGCCATCATACTTCAAATAATGTGGATGAGTATACCGGTATTCCTTTTGATTACGTTATTACCGTTTGCGATAATGCCAAAGAAAACTGCCCTTTCTTCCCTACCAATGCTCAACGTTTACACTATAACTTTCCCGACCCGGCAAAAGCGACAGGTAATGCTGAAGAAATAATGAATGAATTCAGGCGGGTGCGGGATATGATAAAAACCTATGCACAAGATTTTGTAACTCAATATTTAAAGGATTAATGGCTGCCAACAATTGTAACCCGGTACAACGCAAAAAACTTTCCTTTTTAGATCGCTACCTTACCTTATGGATATTTTTGGCAATGGCTATAGGCGTGTCTGTTGGTTATTTTATTCCATCTGCGCCTGCCTTTATTAATACCTATTCTACGGGTACTACCAATATCCCTTTAGCTATAGGTTTAATATTAATGATGTATCCCCCATTGGCAAAAGTTAATTATGAAAGCCTGGGCGAAGTATTCAGTAATAAAAAAATATTAGGCACCTCGCTCCTGCTTAACTGGATAATTGGCCCTATATTAATGTTTGTACTGGCCATCATTTTTTTACATAATTATCCGCAATACATGATCGGCCTTATTCTTATTGGCTTGGCGCGTTGTATTGCTATGGTAATTGTATGGAATGAACTGGCCGACGGCAACCGCGAATATGCCGCCGGTTTAGTAGCTATAAACAGCATTTTCCAGGTATTATTCTTTAGCTTTTATGCTTACTTATTTATTACGGTGCTATTGCCACTATTTGGTTTTAAAGGATCAGTAATCAACATTACTATAAAGGATATAGCGAAATCAGTAGGTATATATTTAGGCATACCTTTTTTTGCGGGAATTATCAGCCGGTATAGTTTGATCAAAATAAAAGGCAAAGAATGGTTTCAGCAAAAGTTTATTCCATTGATATCGCCTGTTACTTTAATTGCCTTATTGTTTACCATTGTGATTATGTTTAGTCTTAAAGGCAAGCTTATTGTACAAATCCCTTTTGATGTGGTACGTATTGCTATACCGCTGGTCATTTATTTTATATTGATGTTTTTAAGCAGTTTCTTTTTAGGCAGATGGTTAGGTGCCGACTACTCAAAAAATGCCGCCATAGCCTTTACAGCAGCGGGAAACAATTTTGAATTGGCTATAGCAGTCGCCATTGGAGTATTCGGCATCAACAGTGGGGAAGCATTTACAGGAGTTATCGGTCCCTTGGTTGAAGTACCGGCGCTTATTGCATTAGTTAATGTAGCTTTTTGGCTCCGTAATAAATATTATACCTCAATTGTTGTGTGATGCTTATTTTATCATTTTTTAATGGCTAATTCCTTTTGTGCGTTTTTGATGGGTTTAAACGGACCATATTTATGTTGCTTCTCACTGAAAGCATCCAGATACGGACCAAAAGGAAAATCGATCGGCTTGCTTTTCAGATCTTTCCAGTCTTTGTGCTGATCCCTGTGCAGACGTGGCTGTGAATTAACAAAAGCAGCAACATTCCACGCTTCCTCATCTGTTAACTGCGGATTTTGATAGGTAGCACCATAGGGCATATTGTTTTTTACAAAGCCGGCAAAATTGCCAATTCGGTACATACCAGCCCCATCATTATAGCTGTGTTTACCCCACAACGGCGGATAGGTATAAGATCTTTTATCAGCTGTCAGCTTCCCTTCCCCATTGGCACCATGGCAGCTTTGACATTTTGAAACAAATACAGCCTTACCTTTTGCCGGGTCGGCAGCCTGATCCATAAAGGGGAGTTTTTCAGTAGAGCTGCCAATTAACTTCTGGCTTTTTTTAACACCCTTGCCAATCCATTGCATATAGGCCAGCATGGCTTTAATCTCTTTTTTTGAAGTATCCGGTACTTCACCTGCCAGGCTTCTTTCAAAGCATTCAGCTATACGCTCAGAGGCCGGCTCAACCTTACCTGATCGCGCGCTCATTTTAGGATAGCTGGCTATAAAGTTCCCATAATTATTACCAAATAATTTGCCACCACCATCCAGGTGGCAGTTCTGGCAATTCATACCATTGGTAATATGCGCTATGCTACCATTGGGGCCGAAATAATTACTGGTGTGTGCAAGCAAGCTTCTCCCGTAACGGATCATTTCTCCGGCTTTTCCCGCAGGTATGGTACTGGTATCAGGCGCTTTCCAGGCACCAGCCGGAATAGGGCGTGAAGTATTTTCAGCTAACACAGTATGGGTTGATGCGGCGGCTACTATCGGTTTTGCAGCAGATGCTGTTGTTTCATTGGTAAAAAAAGAAACAAATAAAAGAAGTATACAGGCTACTACAATCAACGAAACATAAACAATGGAACGGGATACCATAATCAATGCTTTAACTAAATCTTTCTCTTCTTTCTTATTTTCCATAAAAACGCTTATCAGGACAACAGTAAGAATATTTTATTATTTTTTTCACTTACCTGATAGGTTTTTATCTTTTCATTGGCTGGCCCCGATTTTACTTCCCCGGTTTTACAGTTAAATTGAGAACCATGCCAGGGACATTGAACAGTTCCACAAATCATTACTCCACCTGCAAGTGAACCACCACGATGAGTACACCGGTCATCAAAAGCAACATAACCAGTGTCGGTTTTACCCAATACAATGCGCTTGTCTGCTACATGTATCAATTTCATCTGATCTGTTTTTAATTCGTCAGCCGCAGCTACTTCAATACTGCCTGTTTCATTATCAAAATAAACCTCATTCCATTTTCCTGCATTTGCATAACGCAAATCAACACCTATTTGGTTACGGTAAACCAGTGTTCCACCCAGCCAGCCGGATATAAAAATCAAAATAACACCTATAGACTCAAGGCTAATAATAGTGGTGGTGTGCAGAGGGTCTCTTAAAAATAAAGCTATAGCGAATACAACCATCATAGCGATATTAATTAAGGCATGCTGGGTAGCGCGTTTCTTACCTGAACTTTGTGGTGGCACAACAGACAAGTAATCAATAAAACCGGGTACGGCAGCAATTAAGGCCGTAATAAAGCCTCCGGTTTCTAAATATGTACCTGTTTGCCAGTAGTTGGTGTTTCCTTTAGTAATGTATAGAATATCAAAAACAAGTGTCCCTATTAATAACGCTATAGGAAACGCTACAAGTATCGGATGTAAGGGATGTCCTTTAATGCTGGCCTTGCTTTTCATAAACTTAACTTTTATTGAACAACATAAAATCAATAAATGTTTTACAATGAAAGTGACCTATGGCTAAAAAATTAGCTATTCCTAACCCTACTGTAAAAAGAATATGAAGTGAATTGATAGCAAAAAACCTAATAGAAAAGCATGGCTCGGGTGCCGGCACGAATTATTCTCTAAAATAAAACGCATCGAATTACTGTATCACTATCGTATATTTTCGTCTCAAATCGTATCATTATCTGGTTTGCTTTGAATAGCTGATAGCTCATTGTAATAATGAAGGTTAATAGCGAAACTCCCACGGTTAGTATGATGCGGGTGCCGGCTGGTTAGTTTCTACATTCACCGTTGTACGGTTAATATAAGGGTACAATGCTATTATTAATATGATGATCAATATAATCCAGCTAATGAACTCGTAATAATCCATGGCATATCTCAACCAATATATATACTATGAAGGTATACTATGAAGGTAAGACTTCTAATGTATTGATATCGTATTTTCCCCATAGCATTATATTTAGTTAACATTTATTTAACATACGCTGGTTAATTTTATCTTTCTTAAAAAGTCATGAGTGGAATATTCAAGAATTATTTTTCTAACAGATCATTATTTTACAACCTGTTTAA
>JAQBOY010000372.1 GCA_028287805.1 Mucilaginibacter sp. | reverse complement strand
ATCCGGGTAATTGTCCTATTTGCGGTATGAAACTAATCAAAGTGGAACTTACAGGTAGTAATGATAATACTGCTTTGGATAAGATCACTTTAACAGCAACACAAATTCAGCTTGCAGCCGTTCAAACAGATACGGTACGGGAAGAAAACACAGGCAGCGAAAAAACATTAACCGGAACAGTTACTACAGACGAAAACAAATCGGAGCAGCTAAGTGCCAGAATAGCAGGCCGGATACAGCAATTATTTGTAAGGACTACAGGTGAAAAAATATCCATAGGGCAGCCTGTTTATTCTATTTACAGCGAAGATCTGCAGGAAGCGGAAAAGGAATATTTGCTGGCCAAACAGCAACAAAAATTACTGTATAACCCTGATGTGGATTATCAGCAATTGATCAGCACGGCTGAAAATAAATTGCAATTATGGGGTTTATCGCGCGCCCAAATCAGCAACTTGGCAGTCTCAGGAAAAGTATCAGCTACTACAACTATACTGAGTAAAGTTAACGGAACGGTTAGTGATATAGCCGTTCATGAAGGGGATTATGTAACGGAGGGTATGCCCATCCTGAAAACGCAAGCCTTAAACACGTTGTGGGTAGAAGCTCAGGTCTATGCCAATGAAACTAATAATTATAAAGAAAACGATCGTGTTAATGTTTCTTTTCCTGATTTAGGTGGCCAGATTGTTAAAGGTAAAATTGAATTTATAAACCCCGAATTGTCTGACGCTTCAAAAGTTGATCTTTTACGTGTTATCATTCCTAATACCCAGGGATTAATCCGGCCGGGGATGCTGGCCTATGTTACTACTACTGGCAGTAGTAGTAAGCCTTCTTTGGCTGTACCTGCTTCAGCCATTTTAACCAATAGCAATGGCAGTAAAGTATGGGTCAGAAATTCAGACGGTAGCTTCTCGCCTAAAACAATTAAAGCGGGCAACGGCAATATGAGTTATGTACCGGTTATTTCCGGCTTAAACAAAGGGGATGTTGTAGTAACTAATGGCGCCTATCTTTTAAATAGTGAGTCTATTTTTAAAAATGGCGGAGATAATCAAATGAAAATGTAAAAATAGTCTTTAGTATAAATTCATCCTGTTACTGTTTTTAAACGTTCGGTTCCTGATTAAACTTATTAATGAGCATTTATATGATCTCTTAACTCATGATAATCTAAATATAACCGCTCCTGCCGCACCTGATCTTCCCGGATCGGTATTCTTTTTCATCCTAACGCGAAGGTGCTACCTGGCATAGCTCTCAAATTTTTGGCATCCCCTGAATTGTAATAATTTCGTTAAGTGAGTAGATTTTACTGCTTTTTGAATAATTGAAGAATAGCGGCTCATTTTTAAAAGTCGCTATTAAACCAATAACCAATTTAACCAATTACACTAAATTATTTATGAAGCTAATTTATTCGGCTGGTGTGTTTATGCTTTTATTTTTAGGCATAGTTCCGCTATGTAGCAGAGCCCAGCAAATTTCAAAAGAGGACCTTGTTTTTTTAACTCCCTTATGGAAAGGGGAACGTTTTCCTGATGGAAGGCCCAAAGTACCTGACGGCATTCTCAAACGCATGAAACTGGTAAGTATTGAAGAGGCATGGGCAGTTTTAAAGAATGAAGGCTATGGTTACCAGATTGCTGAAGATTGGCCCGTACAGATCAATCCCGATAGTGTACTGGTAGGCAGAGCAGTAACGGCTACGTTTATGCCTGCCCGTAAGGATGTTTGGCAGGCTATTGACGACCGGGGGAAAAAGCAGGGTAAAAAAGGACAAAATACCTGGCCCGTAGATCTTTTGATTAAGGGTGATGTATATGTAGCCGACCAATTTGATGCCCATAAAAACGGGCCTACCATTGGTGATAATGTAGGGAACGCCATTTATGCTAAAACAGGAAACGGGATTATTTATGATTGCGCGGTAAGAGACCTCCGTGGGTTAAAGGAAATGGGTGGCTTTACTTCATTTATATCCAGCTATGACCCGTCTTATCATAATCCTCCGGGCGATCTGAATACCATGATCATGGGTATTAATCAACCAACACGTATCCGCAAGGTAACCGTAATGCCCGGTGATGTAGTTTTAGGCGAGGATGGAATAGTCATATTTATTCCGCCACATTTGGCCGAAAAGGTAGTTACCACTTCAGAAGTAGTTCGTTTAAGAGACATGTTCGGTCATCTCCGCTTAAAAGAAGGAAAATATACAGCCGGGCAAATAGATGCACGCTGGTCGGATGAAATTGAAAAAGATTTTTCCAAATGGTTAAATGACCATATTAATGAACTTCCGGTTCCTAAAGAACAAATACAGGAAATATTAAAAACACGTACCTGGTAAGCTATTCGGAGCTTCTCAGGAACTTAATCACTAAAATTTTTAACCAATTTAACTTCATTATTATGTTAAACTATAACAAACAAAACAGGCGTTCATTTCTCTCAAAAGCAGCGTTAGCCGGAGCCGGTGTAATGGCTGCTCCTATGTTAAATATGTCAACCTACGGGCAAGGATTAATTGATGCTAAAGAAAGAACACCTCAGGCCTCTGCTCCTTCCGATTTGAAGATCACCGATATTAAATGTGGCTATTCAGGTGGCGGGTTATTTGTAAAAATTCATACTAACCAGGATATATGGGGATGCGGCGAGGGGGTTGACGCGGTTGTGGGAACTTATTATGTGGTTAAACGTATTGGCGCACAGTTAAAGGGTAAAAGCCCTTTAAACCCTAATCGGTTGGCTGAAGATTTACGAAAAGGGAACTTTTTTGGCGGTGCCCAATCTGGTATGTATGTAGCAGTACTTACGGCTATTGAGGCCGCTTTATGGGACTTAACCGGCAAAGCATTAGGGTTGCCCGTATACCAGTTGTTAGGTGGTAAATACAGGGATAAGTGCCGTGTTTATTGTGATACAGAACTTTATACTGCCAAAAATCCGGTTCCGTCAGATTATGCAAAAGCTGCCAGGGGCGCTGTTGACAGAGGTTATACTGCTGTAAAATTTGATATTGATGAGGCAAGTGACCCTAATAAGTTTGACCACTATAACTGGACAGCCAGTAATGCTGAATTGGAAAGGATGTACAATGCTATTGCTGCTGTGCGTAAAGAGGTAGGACCTCATATTGATATTTGTGTTGATATGCATGGCCGCTATGATGGCACCACTGGTCGTAAGGTTGCAAAAATGATGGAACCTTTAAACCTGATGTGGTTAGAAGAACCGGTTCCGGCAGATAATATAGACATTTATAAAACAATTACCCAGGAAACAAGCACACCTATTTGTGCCGGAGAAAACTTTTATCTGGCGTATGGTTACACCC
>JAQBOY010000369.1 GCA_028287805.1 Mucilaginibacter sp. | reverse complement strand
CCCCCATGGTTCCGTGCGTTCGTCGATAATTTTTTGCAGCACATTGCTGATCTTGTCCCGTCCCTCAAGCATTTCCGAAAGCATGGTCTTCCCGATCACATCACGCAAAGCAGTTTGAGAAGCCCAGTTGATGGCATTGTTATAGTCGGCCACCTCAAGTGCAGCTTTTTGTGGATCTAATACCTTCCAAAATAATACCGCGTCTACATCAACCGGAACCGTATCTTTGGTAAGCGTTTTTTCTGCCTTAAAAGAGGTAGAGATCACCCGGGTATCAATCCAGTAGGGTATCGTATCTATGATCGGGATAATAAAAAAAAGCCCGGGCCCCCTTAACGATTGAAATTTACCCAGCCGCAGGACCACAGCTTTTTCCCAGGGATTAGCAATTTGAATCGCCGAGGAAATAAGTGAGGCGATTATCAAGACAATTGCAGCTGCAATTAAACTTTCGGCCGCAGTTGAACCCCCTTTTATGGAGTAGGTTACTGCCAAACCTATGCCTAAAATTATGAAAAATATAACTGTAGGAAAAAAACTTTTACTTCTCATCAGATGCCTCCTTATTTATGGTTTATATTGTAGAGTTGTGTACAGCAAACGCTTCACCGCCCCCGGGGGCCGGTATTCTTAAAAACAAGGCTAAAGATCGCTGTTAACATAACAGCATAAAAAAGTGCGAACAAAATACCGGCGAATGACATAATTGAAAAATTAAAGGGTTGTCAATGAGGCCTGTAAGCTTACTTTATAACAAATGATTATCGGAAATGTTCGGTTATTTTTGTTCCATTAAAATTAAATGATAGCTGTCAATTACGCGAGAGATTGTAAATGTTATTTTTTTTTATGACTAAGTTATAGTCCCTATAATACGTTATGTAATAAAAATTGGAGAAAGCCATTTCTTACCCTTATCTTTAAGGAGCATTGATGCTTTGCGAGGAGAAACAAATGACAGATTTTCGATTCATTCCTATCACGCCACATCCTTTACTAAGCCCATATGTCGCGAAAATACATGTATTTGAAAGCAGCGGCCGCCTTCCCACCAAGGAAAAAAAACTGATCGTCCCAAATGCAAATTTTAAATTAACGCTTACCTACCGTAACGGAATTGAAGCCCGCATCGGCGACAAGACCTTTATTCAAATTGAAAATAAACTAAGTTTAACTGGCCTGATCGATTCGCCTGTCATCCTTGATCCGCAGGAAGATGCGCAGACCGGCACGATTATCATCGAATTCAACCCGCTCGGAGCCTACCGTTTATTTCATTTCTCGTACACCGAGGTCAAAAATCAAATAGTGGAGCTGGGAGACCTTATCGGCAGCCGAGCAGAAGAACTTCAATCGCAACTTGCCGAGGCAAGCGCTTTAGATCTGAAATTGCAGCTCCTGCAGAATTTTCTGATCAAACAGTTGGAAAAAACCGCAGCTGACCCGATCTATGATTATTGCATCAATCGCATATTGAACTCCAAAGGTCTCCTAACCGTTACACAACTTGAAAAGGAAACTGGTTATAGTTCGCGCTGGCTTCATGCAAAATTTTCGGAACACCTGGGTACAGGGCCAAAAAATCTTTCCGAAATAGTCCGGTTCAAACAATTTTACCAGGCATTCTCAGCCGGTGCCAATTATCAAAGCCTAAAGGAACAAATTTACCATCTTTACCACGACCAATCCCATTTCATTAGGGCATTTAAAAGATTCACCGGATCTACCCCAACCGAGCTTCAAAACAGCATGAACGAACTCAGCACCAGGAATTTTACAAGTTGAATTCCGATTTGTACAATACTTAAAGCCGCCATCGGCCGATCTTTGTTTAAAAATTAAATGAAATGGCAAAGAACGATTTTAACAGTAGCATCTCAGCAAAAATTAGCGCGAGCGAGGCGATAAAAAAGATTAGCAATGTAACGGAGTGGTGGGGAATAACCTTTAGTGGAAGTTCCGGAAAGCAAAATGATCAATTTATAGTAAAGATGGGAGGGGATTCTTTCTTTAATTTTACCGTAGCAGAATTAATTCCCGGTAAAAGAGTTGTTTGGTTAATTACTGATTGCAATATGCCCTGGTATTCAGATAAAAAGGAATGGGCTAACACCAAATTGATTTTCGATCTCACTGAAAACAATGGTGTAACTAATCTGAATTTTACGCATGAAGGTCTTACACCGGAAGTTGAGTGTTATAAGGACTGTGCACCAGGTTGGACACATTGGATCAAAACAAGTTTATTTTCCTATTTTACTACAGGGAAAGGTGTTTTCCGTGAGCCGTCGATTTAACGCTCGCGAGACGTTTTTACACCTATAGTAAACGACGTTTCAAAGTGGGGGTCAAAAGATTTTGAAGGCATAGCAGATAGGAAATGGTTCGAGATTTGTATAGTGCCCAATTTAAACAAAAAGGTCTTTTTCATACGAAAAAGACCTTTTTGTTTAAATTGGGCACTTTTTAGACTTGTAGTCACTGGCAAGATTCAGACGTAGCCGCTCAGTTTAGCATCCTTACACTAATAATCCATTGAGCCGAATACACCATTTTTATAATCTTCAATAGCTCGTTCAATTTCTTCTTTAGTGTTCATTACAAAATTATCTTTAGCGGCAACAGGTTCATTAATAGGTTCTGCCGATAGAAAAAGAACCTGCAAATCTTCTTCTGCCGTTACAATAATTTCGTCGTTCCCTTTTTCAAAAACGATTAGGTTATACTGATTGACAGTTTCGCAATTTATATTCATCACGCCTTTTACTATATATAATAATGTCCAATAGCCGGGTGTTGCTGTAAACTGGATTCTTTTTCCTTTCTGTATTTCTCCTATAATGGATATAATGGGTGTGAAACTCTTTAACGGACCGGTTTTATCTTCGTATGAACCGCTGACCAACCGAAGATTTACCCCTTCCTGCTGCAATACCTGCGGCTGCGATGCGGCAGTTGCCGATTGATAGCTGGGTTCATCCCATTTATGGGCAGCGGGTACATTTATCCATAATTGTATAAGCTCTTGCGTGCCGCCTTTTTTTAAAAGTTCGGGTGTTGGTCCCTCACTATGTAATATGCCTTTTCCTGCAAACATCCATTGTACATCACCGGCATGTATGGTTTCATTGTGGCCTGCACTATCTTTATGGTAACCTTCTCCTTGCAATTGAAAGGTTACCGGTGCAAAGCCACGGTGTGGATGAGGATGTATTCTCAATTGCCCCCCTGGGGCTATTTCTTCGGGCCCCATGTGGTGCAGTACAATAAAGGGACTGGCAAATCTGAAATCCTGGTGAGGCAAGGGCTGCCTTACTTTTTCTTCCGGGGTGATTTGCTTTTCTCTGCCTGAAAGGATATGCTCAATTCTCTTTTGCATGATCAATTGATATAATAGCTGCCGGTATGGGATAAAACATATCTGTATACCGGCAGCAAAATTTTAATTTAAAACGCCGAATTTGCCTGATTGAAACTCTTCAATAGATTCCATAATCTCTTCTTCAGTATTCATTACAAATGGGCCATAGCTGGCAATAGGCTCGTTTAACGGTTCGCCGCTCATTAATAACAACACACTTTCTTCAGCTGCTTTAATGGTAATTTCTTCACCCACATCTTTGAACAGTACGAAACTGTGTTCATCAGCTATTTCGCCATTTATCTCAGCTTTTCCGTTTATAAGCAGAATTGCAGTACTATATCCAGAAGGCAGATTAGTAACCACTTCACCACCCTTTTTTAGCTGAATATCAAATAAATTAACCGGCGAGTAGGTTTGTGCCGACCCTTTTATCCCGTTAAAACTCCCGGCAATTACATTCACAACTCCTTTATCGTCAGGCAATACTACTTTGTTCATTTGCTCTTTGGTAATAGCCTGGTAATGCGCAGGGGTTGATTTATCTTTTTGGGGAAGGTTTACCCAAAGTTGTACCATTTCAAACGGACCGCCTTTTTTTGAAAACTCCTGCTCGTGGTACTCTTTATGTAAGATGCCTGAACCTGCTGTCATCCATTGAACATCACCCGGATTGATAACCCCGCGGCTGCCTGTACTGTCGTTATGTGCCACACTGCCTTGGTAGGCGATCGTTACCGTTTCAAAACCTTTATGCGGATGCACACCCACTCCGCGGATATGATCAGAAGGGCCGAAATCAAATTCCGCATTAAAGTCAAGTAATAAAAACGGGCTCATCCTTGTTTGAGAAATATTTGCCCTTGGTATATAATTGTAAACACGGAAACCATCGCCTACCATTCCTGGTTGTGAAGGCTTCGCTATTATTCTTTCGATTTCCTTTTTCATGTTTCTTTCGTTTATCAACACAAAGATATAGGGCCTTTATAACGAAAAAAATAAGGTAGATTAAGCGAGAAACTTAATGTAGATTAAGTGAGCCAAAAATCAAGAATCAAGATAGAAAATGGTGAAAACATAGCTGTAATTCCATTAACGCTCTATTTGTTTTTCCGGTTCTTAATTCTTGCATCTCGGCTCTTAATAGTTATTTCGGCGGAGGAGAATTCAGCATTTTACTTAAAAATTCGGGAGTAACGCCAATGTATGAGGCAATCTGTTTTTGGGGAAGAAGTTCAATAAGTGCAGGATATTGACTGCAAAATTGAGCATACCGTTCAATTGCAGGAAAGCTCAGATTGCTAATTAAACGGCCCTGGTAGGCAGCTATGGCGTTTTCTCCCAGTATCCTATAAAATCGCTCAAATTTAGGGACACGGTTATACAATTTTTCTAGGTCGGATTTCCATAGCCATAAAATTTCACTGTCTTCTAAAGCATCTATATATAACCTGCCGGGTTGCTGCGTTATAAAGCTATACATATCACCTATCCACCAACCCGGCGGCGCAAACTGTATGACGTGTTCAAAGCCATTTTTATCCAGCGAATAAGCCCTGAGAATGCCCTGTGTTACAAATGCAGGGCCTTTATTGATGTCGCCTTCCTCGTATAAATATTGCTTTTTCTTAATTTTTTTTACGTTTAACAG
>JAQBOY010000368.1 GCA_028287805.1 Mucilaginibacter sp. | reverse complement strand
CCATATACCGGTTGTGTCTTTTACCCATGAAGGCATAGCCTCCATTAATACTACACGCGGATGTGATGGCAGTTGAGCAAATGACTGCACCAGGTCATGACAATCCTGTTCAAACTCATCGTAATATTTACGGTTAATTAATTTGGCATCATTACCGCCAAGGTCTATAAAAACAACATCGGGTAAAGCTGCAAGCGCATCCTTGTATGCTGTCGTATTCCAATAAGGTGAATTTCCTTTGCGGAGCATCGTAGTGCCGCCTACACCATAATTGGTAACAGTGTATTTGTTTCCAAGCATTTTTTGCAGCTGCGCCGGATAAGAGTTTTGTTCGCGATTGGCAATAGTTGCACCGTAAGTAATACTTGCGCCAATACAAGCAATTTTAACAGGATTGTTTTGGGCCGAAACCTGTAAAAACAAGCTAAGAACTAAAAAAGGGATTAAAAATGATCTCATCATCTTATTGTGGTTAATTGCCTATAATTCTACTCTAATTTATGCAATGTATTATACATATCACTTGCCACCGCAACGGTACGATCATCAGTTACATAAGCATAATAATCAACGCCCTTTTTTACCATATCAGCCGGTATGCTTACCGTATAGCTGTTACCTGATACCTGGGCTATAAGTGGCACCCAAACACGGGTTTGCCAGTTTTGCGTTGGCTCACTGTAATATAATATAACCGATGAAACAGTTATGCCTGCGGGCATATTAACTTTGATCGTAATTTTCTTACTGCTATCCGCCTGCAATTGCTCACGCGTAATTTTTGCTGTGCCGAACGGCTGTCCAATACCTTTTAAATAATAATCAAAATAAATTTGCTGCATCGTTGGTCCTGCAGGCATTTGCTTATGATTAAAATTGGGATCCCATACATGGTTTTTGGTTGAATGAATGGCTTTAAGCGTATTTTCTACAGCCTCCGGCCAAAAATAGGTATCGTTGGATGTAGCTTCTAAAAAATAAGGCGCTTTAATGTTTGGCGCGCGCCTGCCAGCATCAAAATATTTTAACCAGGGCTCCCTTATTGTTTCCGGCAAGTCTGCAATAATTTTAGTCCAGAATGATCCTTTTTCATAATAACCGCATCCAAATACAGAATAAGCGGCTTTTACCCGCTTGCCTAACAAGCCGGCCAGCATGGTGGTAGAATAACCTCCCCATGAAAAACCTGTTATACCTATATTTTTAACATCTACATTTTTTTGCGAGCTTACAAAATTAAATGCTTCTATCCCGGCTACTTCAGCGTCAACCAAGGTGCTATTTTGCAAACCGTTTGCAATGTCAAATCGTGGCCCTTCGCCTCCCGGACGTGATTTCCATGGACCTGAAGAATTTGGCGTGTTTTTGGCATTGCATATCCCGGGCATATCAAAGGCAAAGGTTACATATCCACGTTGTGCATACGTCTCAACTAAATGATACACATCCTCGGCTTTGCTCCCCCCGCCATGTAAAATAAGCAAAGCTGGATATATACCTTGCTGCTGGGGATAAGCCATGATAGCATATACCGAATTGATATTATTATTTGAACCGAATATAAATTTGCGGGTTGTAATTGCCGACGAACCTGTTCCCGAATTTACTTCGCTGAGTACTTGCTTTATCTGTGGAACACTGTTTAAATATGGCGTGTAAGGATCGATATCGGCCTTAGCACTTTGCAACAGGTTAATTTGCAGCGTTAATAGTAATACTATAAACAGCCTTAATTGAACAGCATAATTTTTAACCGGCAGGTTCATATATCATTATTTTTTATAGTAGCAGGTGTATTATTTATTTGCCACAACCCAAAAGCTATCCTTTAGCCTTATATCCTGTGATGAGCTGCCAATCATTATTTTAAACTCTCCGGGCTCAACTACTTTTTTCATTTGCCGGTTCCAAAGGGCCAGTTCATCGCTATTGATCTTAAAATTCACAATACCGCTTTCACCGGGCTTAAGGTTTATCCGCTTAAATGCTTTTAATGACATTACAGGCAGTGTTACACTGGATACCACATCACGTATATAGGCTTGCACTACTTCGGTACCTTCAACTTTTCCTGTATTTTTTATTTTAACACTTACATTTACTGTACCATTAACCGGAATTTTTGGCGATTCAATCTTCAGATCTGAATAACTGAAAGTTGTATAGCTAAGTCCGTGACCGAAAGAAAACAAAGGCGTATTGCTTTCGTCAACATATTTATGATAAGACGTTGGTTTATGGTTATAATAAAAAGGTAACTGCCCTATGGAACGTGGAATAGTAATAGGCAATTTACCCGAAGGATTAACTTTACCCAATAATACGTCCGCTATGGCTAATCCGCCTTTTTCGCCGGAAAACCAGGTTTCAACAATGGACGGAATGTGATCGGCTACCCAATTGATAGTAAGCGGCCTGCCGTTAAACAATACAGCTACAACCGGTTTACCGGTTTGATGGATGGCTTTTATTAAATTCAACTGGCGTTCATCCAGATCAAGGTTTGCCCGGTCTTTTCCCTCGCCTACTTTGTCCATATCTTCGCCTAATACAACAATAGCAACATCTGATTTTTGAACCAGCTTAACCGCTTTCTCCTGCAGATCATTTGATGCGTTGTTTAAAGCATAGCCCGGTTCGTACTTAATTTGCAGCGTATTACCTGCCCTTTGCTTTAGTCCGTCTAAAATAGCTATGCCTTTTCCTTCAGTATTGGAGTAACCACCTAAATAAATACTTTCGGCTAACGGGCCTATTACCGCAACAGATTGCTCTTTTTTAAGCGGTAAAACGTCCTGTTCATTCTTTAAAAGACAAATACTTTCCTGTGCTGCCTTTAAAGCCAGCTCCTGGCTGGCTTGTGTATGAA
>JAQBOY010000348.1 GCA_028287805.1 Mucilaginibacter sp. | reverse complement strand
GCCTAATTAATAATTGTCATAGCCTTTCACTGTAAAGACTAATGTTTTATTTTTTATTAGCTATTTAAATTATGATTGACCGTATAATTGAATTTTCGGTCAGGAACAAGCTTATTGTAGGTTTGCTGGTGCTTCTTATGGTAGCAGGTGGCATATATTCCGCTACGCAATTACCTGTAGATGCTGTTCCTGACATTACAAATAATCAAGTGCTTATCATCACGGTATCGCCTTCATTGGCGGCACCCGAAGTTGAGCGTCTGATAACCGCGCCTACAGAGCGTGTTATGGCTTCTTTACCAGACTTAAAAGAAATGAGATCCGTTTCTCGCTTTGGTTTATCAAACGTAACTGTTGTTTTTGACGACAAAGTAGATATTACAAGAGCACGCCAGCAGGTTAGCGAGCGTCTCAATATGTTAAAAAGCATGATTCCTCCGGGAATTGGCGAGCCTGATATGGGGCCGGTTACAACCGGCTTGGGCGAGGTTTACCAATATTATGTTGTACCTAAACCTGGCTACCAAAACAAATATACGCTAACGCAATTACGGACATTTCAGGAATGGATTGTACGAAGGCAGCTGCTTGGGGTAACTGGTGTTGCTGATGTGAGCAGCCTTGGGGGTAAACTAAAACAATACCAGGTTGTTGTTGACCCCGCCCGCATCAAAAGCTTAGGCATCACACTTGATGAACTTTATTACGCTGTACAGCAAAATAATGAAAACACAGGCGGAGCCTATATTGAAAAAGGCCCTAACGCCTACTATATCCGGACAGAAGGCATGGCGACTTCTTTAGCTGACATCAGGAATATGCCGGTAAAAAATGTACATGGAGTTCCCTTAACTATCGGTCAGGTGGCTGATGTTAAGGAAGGCAGCGCATTGCGCTTTGGAGCTATGTATAATAGTGAATATGGTGAAGTTTCCGGCGCTGTTGTACTGATGCTTAAAGGCGCAAATGCGATGGAAGTTGTTAAAGAGGTGAAACTGCGTATTGAAGAGATTAAAAAACGTTTACCTGAAGGGGTTACCATATTACCCTATTATGAGCGTAGTAAAATGGTTGGGAATTCTATCGCTACCGTAAAACAAAATCTTATTGAAGGCGCCCTCATTGTAATATTTGTATTGGTATTATTTTTAGGTAACCTTCGGTCGGGGCTTGTGGTAGCATCTGTTATTCCCCTTTCCATGCTTTTTGCGCTAATAATTATGAATATTTTTCATGTGTCAGCGAACCTGATGAGTCTCGGGGCATTGGATTTTGGTTTAATTGTAGATGGTGCTGTAATTATTGTAGAAGGTGTGATGCATCGTTTCAGAGAAAAAATAAGTAAACACACAGGAGGTGAATTTTCTCAGGATGATGTTAATAATGAGGTGAAAGATTCTGCCTCGCGATTGATGAACGCCGCCATTTTTGGTCAGGTGATTATTCTTGTCGTTTATTTGCCTATACTAAGTTTAGAAGGCATTGAAGGTAAAATGTTCAGGCCTATGGCAGAAACTGTCGCATTCGCACTTATTGGGGCATTCGTGTTGTCATTAACTTATGTACCAATGATGACAGCGCTTACCATGAAGAAAAAAGTTGAAAAGAAAACAAACTTTTCAGATAAAATAATGGCATTTATCCAAAAGCGATATACGCCTTTGGTAAATAGGGCGATAAGCTTCCCTAAAACAATCATGTTTATCGCTATTATACTTATTGCCGGAGCCTATGTGCTGTTTCAATCATTAGGTGGAGAATTTATACCACAGTTAGAAGAAGGAGATTTTGCCCTCGATGCCCGTTTTTTACCCGGAACATCATTAACCCAAACCATAAAGGGCATGCAATTGGCTTGTGCGGAGTTAAAAAAGTTTCCGGAGGTAGAACAGGTTACTTGTCGTATAGGTTCAGCAGAAATACCTACCGATCCAATGTCACTGGAACAATGTGACGTATTTATCACCCTGAAAGATAAATCATTGTGGACTACTGCGCATGATTATCCGGCATTAGAGGATACTATAGGTAAACGACTGGCTCAGATCCCCGGCTTAAATGTTGGTTTTGAGTATCCTGTTCAAATGCGTTTTAATGAATTAATTTCAGGAGCCAAACAGGATGTGGTTGTTAAAATATTTGGCGACAACTTGCAACAACTTTCCAAACTCGGCGGCCAGCTTAGTAGCATTATTGCAAAAGTAAAAGGAGCAGCTGATGTTAATACAGAAAGGATTACCGGTTTGCCACAAATTGTTGTTAATTACAACCGGGCTGCATTGGCACAGTACAATGTAAACATCAGCCAGGTGAATCATATCATTAATGCCACTTTTGCCGGCGAAAAAGCAGGTAGTATTTATGAAGATGAAAAGCAGTTTGATATAATGCTGCGAATGTCAGACACAGCAAGGGCTGATTTTAATCATATTAATGATCTGTTGATCAACACACCCAATGGCCTACAGGTACCTTTAAGCCAGCTGGCAAATGTTAGCATTAAAGATGGGCCAAATCAAATTCAGCGCGACAACGGGCAACGCCGAATATCCGTATCTTTCAACGTACGTGGCCGTGATGTTGAAAGCGTAGTGAAAGATTTGCAACAGCGGATACAACAAAAATTAAAAATGCCCGCGGGATACTTTGTAAGTTATGGCGGACAGTTTGAAAATTTAAACTCCGCTAAAAAAAGGCTTTCAATAGCTGTCCCTGCATCACTCTTTTTCATATTTATACTACTCTATTTTGCTTTTAATCAATTTAGGGAAGCACTGATTGTTTTTTCTGCAATCCCGTTAGCTGCTACCGGAGGCGTGTTTGCACTATGGATAAGAGGCATGGCTTTCAGTATATCTGCAGGTGTTGGGTTTATTGCCTTGTTTGGTGTAGCTGTACTCAATGGCATTGTATTGATTACAGAATTCAACAGGCTAAAAAAGGAAGGTGTTGAAGATCCGGACGAGCGTATAAGGAAAGGCACCTCCAACAGGCTTCGCCCGGTATTAATGACAGCTACAGTAGCATCGCTGGGCTTTTTTCCAATGGCTATGTCTACCCATGCCGGTGCAGAAGTGCAACGGCCTTTAGCTACTGTTGTTATTGGAGGTTTACTTACCGCTACACTATTAACTTTATTAGTACTGCCTGCGCTGTATAAGCAATTTGCTGTTAAGCCAAAATCCGCAAAAAAAGGAGGCATTGCAGCAACCGTTTTAATTATATTGTTTTTAGCAATACCCGGATACGCACAACCACCAAAGGGAAAGTTAATATCTGTTAATGACGCGATTAAACAAGCGTTAACTAACAATGCTTCTTTACGCTCGGCACAGTATCAAACACAAGCATCTAAGGCAAACATAGGTACTGCATATGATTTACCTAAAACCCAGGTAACTTATGATTACGGGCGTATAAATAGTTCAAATATAGACGACCGCTTTGCTGCTACACAAAACTTTGCACTCCCTTCCTACTATCACAATCAGCAAAAGTACTTAAATGCAGAAAGTGGTTTAACCGCTTTGCAGGAAGAATCTTTACGTAACCAGTTGACTTATCAGGTAAGGGATGTTTACCTTCAGATGGCTACATCAACAGCTAAACTGAAATTATTGAACGATCAGGATTCCGTCTATTCGGCCGTGATCAAACTGGAACAGTTACGGTTTAAT
This sequence comes from Mucilaginibacter sp., assembly GCA_028287805.1. GTDB lineage: Bacteria > Bacteroidota > Bacteroidia > Sphingobacteriales > Sphingobacteriaceae > Mucilaginibacter. Next base: position 2,218 of record JAQBOY010000348.1, on the reverse strand, counting down.
ATGGGTGAAACATCAAGCCTGAATTTAACAAGTGCGCAGGCTAAAGCAGGTATGCTTAAAAACCAACGGCGAATGATGGAAACTGATATAGGTGTTTTGCAAAGCCGGTTACAGGTATTACTGGGCACAAGTTCCCCCTATTTACCTGCTGACCAGGCACCTCCTGTATGGCAGAATATTTTTACGCCTGATTCGGCAATTGCTTTACAAAACCCCGAGGTGCAACAAGCACAGCAGCAAGTAAGCATATATGACTGGCGAACGAAAGTAAACCGGTCAAAAGGTTTACCTGAATTAAGCGTAGGTTATAACAATCAAACTTTTGCAGGGCCAGATATAAACAATCAAAGCGTAATATTAAGCAGAAGCAACCGCTATTCTTCCTATATGGTTGGTGTTAATATCCCATTGTTCACACGTCAATATAAAGCCGCAACAAAGTCTGCAATTCTTCAAAAGAAATCGGCAGAGTTTGCTTTTACTGAAAAAAAATCTGAATGGGTAGCTCAATGGCAGCAAGCCTACCAGCGCTACACCCAGCAGTTGCAGGCCCTAAGTTATTATGAATCCTCAGCCTTAAAGCAAGCTGATGAATTAGTACGGACTGCTACCCTATCATTTAATAGCGGGGGTATAAGTTATTTGGAATGGGCTAATCTATACAATCAATCCGTGCAGTTGCGAACAGACAGGCTCGATGCTCTTTTACAATTAGATCAAACTATTAATACGCTTTGGTACTACCAGGCTCAAACAGAAAAACCATGAAAAATTATTATATCATACTGCTTGCTTTGTTCTTAGCAGCATGCGGCAGTAAAGCAGATAAAAAAGGTCAAGAGCCCGAAAAGGAGCAACAGCCTCAGGCTAAAGGAAATACCATACTTTTTGACGCTGAGCAAATTAAAAACGGTGGAATTGACACGGGACACCTGCCCATGCATCAATTGTCAAGCACTATACATGTGAATGGACAAGTTGACGTACCACCTGAAAATTTAATAGCTGTAAACGTACCAATGGGCGGTTTTTTAAAACAAACAACTATGCTTCCCGGAGAACCTGTACATAAAGGGCAGGTTATTGCTATCGTTGAAAATCAGGAATATATTACCATTCAACAAGACTACCTTACGGCGGTTAGTAAGATCACATTTTTGAAACAGGAGTTAGAAAGACAAAAGGCTTTAAGCCAGCAAGGTGCCAGTCCGTTAAAATTATACCAGCAATCATTATCCGATTATAACAGCGAACAAGCGCAGGCTTCGGGTTTGGGTCAGAAATTAAAATTGTTGGGTATTAATCCTCAAAAACTATCACCTGATAACATTAGATCTTTCATATCCATCACTTCTCCAATCAGCGGTTTTGTTTCTAAGGTAAACGCCAATATTGGCAAATTTATTAATCCAACAGATATATTGATGGAACTGGTAAATACTGATGATATACATGCTGCGTTAACCATATTTGAGCAGGATATTTCTAAAATCAGTATTGGCAGCGCGGTTAAAATAAGCTTACCAAGCGCACCTGATAAAATTTATCCCGGGAAAGTGATATTGATCGGCAGAATGCTGGATACCAGCCATAGTGTAATGATACATTGTCATTTTTTAAAAACCGATAAAAACCTTTTACCAAACATGTTCCTGCAGGCAACAATTGAAACTAAGCCGCAAAACACATTAGCAGTGCCTGATGAAGCTTTAGTCAATTTTGGAGGCCAAAAATATGTATTCGTTGCTACGCCAAAAGACAAAAAAACATTGTTTAGCATGCTTCCTGTACAGGTTGGTGTACAACAACAGGGATGGAATGAGATACAATTGAACAAACCGGAATTAAAAGATAAATCGTTCGTGCTTAAAGGAGCCTTCGCTATTTTATCTGCGATGAAAAACATCGGTGAAGAATAACTTAAACTTTTCATATAATAACCGGCCCATTATAAGGTGCCGGTTATTATAGAATTGACTTGAATATAACAGATTGCTCCAACAGTTAACCAGTATAAAATGTAATTACCAGTTCGAGAATTATCGGTACTTATTTTTCCAAATTTGGTATTCGTATGCTGATGAGCTTCAGCTTACCATCTGACCAGATACTAAATTTACCATTGAGCAGTTTGATCTTGTCCTTAATGGTTATCAAACCAATACCCTTATGTTGAAAGTCGTTACTAAAGGGAATGCCATTATCCTGAACAGACAAG
>JAQBOY010000342.1 GCA_028287805.1 Mucilaginibacter sp. | reverse complement strand
CAATATTAGCATACAACTTATAACATACAACCTACAACTAATATGAGTTTAGATATCAAAGTTCCGCCGGTAGGCGAATCAATTACTGAAGTAACCTTATCCCGCTGGTTAAAAAAAGACGGCGATACGGTAGCAATGGATGAAGTAATTGCAGAGTTAGAATCAGATAAAGCTACCTTTGAACTTACTGCCGAAAAAGCCGGAACCTTAAAAACTTTAGCCCAGGAAGGCGATACTTTAGCTATAGGCGCGCCTGTTGCCAGCATTGAAGAAGGCGGAGCAGCAGCACCAACTGCATCAAGCGCTCCTGCTGCTGTTGCAGCGGTTAGCGAAACTACAGCCCAACCAGCCTCTACTGTTAATCCTGATGCGGGTGCAAGCACAACAGAAATCAAAGTTCCGGCGGTAGGTGAATCGATCACAGAAGTTACCTTATCCCGCTGGATAAAAAAAGATGGTGATACGGTAGCGATGGATGAAGCTATAGCGGAACTGGAATCAGACAAAGCCACTTTTGAGCTTACTGCCGAAAAAGCCGGAACGTTAAAAACATTAGCCAAAGAAGGAGATGTCTTAGCCATTGGCGCTCCCGTTGCCAGCATTACAGGCAATGGTGCATCAACAAGCGCAGCGCCTGCAGGTAAACCTGCCGTTGCTGCTTCTCCTGCTGCTTCCAATGAAAAAACTTACGCGTCAGGCACACCATCACCTGCTGCTGCTAAAATATTAGTCGAAAAAGGGGTTGACCCCGCATCTGTTAACGGTAGCGGTGTTGCCGGCCGGATAACCAAAGAAGATGCTTTAAAAGCAGAAAAAGCCTCAGAAAGCCCGCAAAACACTAATGCTGCACCTAAGACAGCAGCGGCCCCTCAGGCGGCAGCTTCACCTGTTACAGCTGGAGCAAGAAGCGAAAAGCGTGAAAAAATGTCGTCGTTGCGTAAAACAGTTGCTAAAAGACTGGTAACCGTTAAAAATGAAACCGCGATGTTAACCACTTTTAATGAAGTGGATATGTCGCCAATTATGGAGCTGCGTGGCAAGTACAAAGATAAATTCAAAGAAAAACATGGCGTAGGCTTAGGCTTTATGTCGTTTTTTACCAAAGCAGTTACCGAGGCATTAAAAGAATGGCCGGCAGTTGGCGCGCGTATTGACGGCGAAGAAGTGGTTTACAGTAATTTTGCTGATATATCTATAGCAGTTTCGGCCCCAAAAGGCCTGGTAGTACCGGTTATCCGTAACGCGGATGCTATGAGTCTGGCCGAAATTGAAAAGGCAATAGTTGTATTAGCTGGTAAAGCCCGCGATAATAAATTAAGCCTTGAAGAGATGACCGGCGGAACATTTACCATAACCAATGGTGGTGTATTTGGTTCCATGCTGTCAACACCTATATTAAATTCACCGCAGTCGGCTATATTAGGTATGCACAATATTATTGAGCGTCCTGTTGCTGTAAACGGACAAGTAGTTATTCGTCCAATGATGTACCTGGCTTTATCTTATGACCATCGTATTGTTGATGGCCGTGAGTCAGTAAGCTTCCTGGTAAGGGTTAAACAATTGCTGGAAGATCCTGCAAGGTTGCTATTAGGCGTATAGCTTGTTAAAATAGCTGATTAAACATTATTTGAAATACTAAAACCCGGTTATGCCGGGTTTTTTGTTTCAATAATCTCTGCGCGTGGGTCATAAAAAGAGGTGGGATTTATAATATAGCGCTGTCAGTCTGATAATATAGTGCTGTCAGTCTGAGCTTGTCGAAGACTTCGCGGGCGGGCCTTTACGCACACCCTTCGACAAGCTCAGGACGACAGCCCGCCTTTTTTTATTAAAACCCTGTTCATTTTTTTAGACTTATTAATTATCCAATTCATATTATGAAATGCAATATTACTTCTTCACCACCTTCCTCAACGACATAATATACCCCGAATGTAGCCCGTCGTGGAAAGGTAAAAAGCTAAGAGCATCATCAATATTCCGGATCTCAACACCATAGCGGGTAGTCCAGGGTGTGTAATTGGTGAAAATATTTTTTTGCAGGTCAATCTCAAACTGCTCAAGTGTTGACAACATTAATTCTTTAATTATATCGTATTCGGCAGCGTCAATAAATTTCTCCGGTTTGGTATCCGGCTTGTAAGCCATAAAGAAGCTATCATCAATAACCTTATTTAATCCTGCTCTGGCATAGCATACCCCCTGCTGTGCAGCAATCATATGCCCCAGGTTCCAGATAATGTTATTATTGAATCCTGCCGGCACATCGTTAAGCTGCTCAATACTAAATTCTTTTAAAGTGTTTAATATTTGAATACGCGGCTGTTTTAAGATATCTATTGCTTTGGTCATGGTTTTTTATTTTTGGCTAAAGTAAACAAATGGCCGGATAGTTAATTCTTGAGTATGCCGTAATTATTTTATATACATTTGTGTTAGTTAGTTTCAACTTTATTAATGCTCTTATCATCATCGCAGAAAGCCACTCAATCTGACAAACCTATCTGGTATTTTTTGATATGCTGGACAATTCTTAACGCATTACAAGCTTATAAATTAGAAATACATGCCGACGAAGCCTATTACTGGATGTACTCGCGGTTTTTAGATTGGGGATACTTCGACCATCCGCCAATGGTAGCCATATTTATTCGCATAGGCGATAGTATTATGCATAATGAATTGGGGCTGCGTTTAATTACCCTACTAACCAGTACTGCTTCATTATATTTTTTGTGGTGCATCCTCAAAAAATATACAGTTAACGCCCAATTATTTATCCTGGTAATAGCTGGCACTTTCATATTTCATGTGTATGGCTTTACCACTACACCTGATGCTCCGCTCTTCTTTTTTACGGTATTATTCTATTTATTCTACCAAAAATATTTGGAAAATAACAGCTGGCTGCTGGCATTGGCATTAGGGATAATTATTGCCTGCCTGCTATACAGTAAATATCATGCGGTGTTGCTTATCCTGTTCACGGTATTATCCAACCTTAAACTGTTAAAGCGATCGTCTTTTTGGGGAATTGTGGTATTGGCTACAGCATTGTATATACCCCATATTTTATGGCAGATCAATCATGACTATCCTTCGCTCAATTATCATTTGTATGACCGCTCTGCGGCAAAATACAACCTGGCTAATAGCTACCTGTATATTCCGGGCCAATTATTAATGGCAGGCCCGGTTATTGGCTGGTTCCTGTTTTATAAAGTTTTTACCATACGTGTTAAAGATGCTTTTATCCGGTGTTTGCTGGTAAACTGTATTGGCACTTTCCTCTTCTTTTTTATCTCCACCTTCAGGGGCGAAGCACAACCGCACTGGACACTTATTGCTTTTGCGCCGCTGGTTATGCTGGTGCTGATTAGCTTTAAGCAAGCTGGCAACAACATTCCGGGTTGGTTTTACCGGGTGGCTATTATTAATATTTCTGTTATTCTTTTTTTAAGGATAAGTATTATGTTCAGGATTCCGCCTATAGCTAACATTGGCGAAATAAAAAGCTTTTACGGATTCAGAGATTGGGCACATGCGGTAAAACAAAAGGCAGGTGATAATTACGTAATTATGGCCGATGGTTTTCAAAATCCCTCTAAGTATAATTATTATACCAATTCTACAAAAGGATTCTCCTACGATTCGAGGTATTACCGCCGCACCCAATATGATATATGGCCCATTGAAGAAGGCTTTCAACATCAGCGGGTTTATTATTTACAGGATATCCCTTCTGATAAAACAACCGATACCATAAAGGTTAAAGCCGGTAAATGGTATGCCGAATGGGTAAATGATACACGCACTTATCAGCGCGTAAATATTGAGGTTGATAGTTATAAAGTAAAATTATCACCCGGAGAAAAAAAGAGTATTGTTTTAAAGCTAACAAATCCATATCCTTACCCTGTAAATTTTAGCAACGATGGGCAGCAGCATGAAGCGACGCTGGAGGCTTGCTTTTTTAAAGGGGACAATATGGTGAACGCACAAAAGGCCGACAGTACTTTTAATCAAATTTTATTGCCGCCATATCAAAACTCGCTTTATACATTTACATTAAAGGCCCCGCTTGAAAAAGGTGAATACGAGGTATTATTTTCTATACACACCACACCTTTTGAAGGAAGCAAGAACAGCAAGATTTTACATCTAATAGTTGAATAAAACGTTTGAATATGTTTAAAAAAGTTTACCTGGTTATTTTCTTTTCAGCATTAACTACTACAGTTGCATTAGCGCAGCAAAGCGTCGATATTAATTTTAACGGCCTTGGATTTATGGATAACCGGGAATATAAGGCTTTTATACCCCGCTCACGTACTTATTCGGGCACACGTATAACACTTGATTTTGGATTGAATTTAGATAGCCTGAACCATTTTATTGTAGGCGTTAACGGGTTGCATGAATTTGGTGCTAAACCTTTTTTTGGCGATGTATCTCCGGTAGCCTATTATAGCTTTCAAAGCAAAACCTGGTTATTTAATGCGGGCGAGTTTCCACGCGAAGGTTTAACCACTAATTTCCCGAGGGCGTTGCTCAATGATACCTTACGTTACTTTCGGCCTAATATTCAGGGTTTATTAGCCCGGTATCAAAGCCCTGACGGCAACTTTACAGAAACCGGTTTTATTGATTGGCTAAGCAGGCAAACAGATGTGGAAAGGGAGCAATTTATGTTTGGTGCAGAAGGTAAATACCGGCCCAATACTTATGGGCCATTTTATATATCCCATTATTTTATGCTGATGCATGATGCCGGGGCTGCTATATTATTACCTAATGACCATATTGGCGATAATGGCGGCTTTGAAATAAAACTGGGATTGGATTTCACCCGTAAACAAACCACGTTTGATTCCTTATCTTTTGAAGCAGGAACATTGGTCTCTTTGCAAAGAGAACGGGGTGTAAACGGTTTTAAAACACCTAAAGGCGTGGTGTTTAATGCTTATGCCAGCTATCATCGCTTTGCCATATTTGAAGAGTTTTACCACGGCCAGGGCAGCTATATTAATTATGGAGATGCCTATTATGAAAAACCAACCTATAACCGGATAGATATTATTTATACGCCGTTTTTATTTAATCATATCAAAGGCCAGTTTATTGCCAGCTTCCACTTCTCGCCGGGGCAGCTTAATGATAACCAGGAAGCATTTAGAGTAACGTATGATTTAGGCCGAAAAGTTATAGCACGATTTAAGGACGGGCAATAATAAATAAAGTTATATAACTTTATTTATGCACATTGCTTAAGCCAGTCAATCGCCTTGTTTCTATTATAAAAAGTTTGGTATTTAACTTTTCCGTGTAGGTTATTTGCTATATGATCAGCAGAAACTTTAGTAAATGTACAATTAGAGTATATCACCGCAATATGGGTTATTCCGGCTTTTTCCACCATTGGAAACCATTCATTAGATATCCACTCAACAGCGCCATCCCAAACCCCTAATAAATCAGAATGATCCATAAGTATTTTACTTATGGTTTGTTCATTCAGTATATTCAATATTTTTTCGCCACTGGCTTTTACGGAAAGAGGATCATGAAAGCCTTTGTAATTGGCAATCAGGCACTCATTGTGATAATCTATCTCAACATCCGGTTTTTTATAAACAGAAAAATCAGGTTTACCAGTAAACATGTATGCAGCAATGTTTGATAATGGGAACCTTAAACTAAATACAGATCCCTCGCCTTTTTTACTCTCTATCCAAACTGTACCATGATGGTCTCTGGCCACATCTGCTACCAATGTTAGGCCCGAACCCAGATTTTTAAAATTTTCAATGTGGGTTAAGCCTAAAAATAAGCGGTTAAGCATTTCATTATCTATACCGGTACCGAAATCCTGTATGGAAATAACAAGACTTTGCTCAATTATTTCAGCTTTTATATTTATTGTGGAGCTCTGAAATGAATATTTTACAGCATTATCAATTAAACAATTAATGGCTGATTTTATAGATTTCCTATTGCCATAATAGTTGATATTTTCGGTTTTATCTATAATACGTAAATGATTTAAGTTGTTTTTACTTTCAAACTCCTGGTTTACCTCTTTTAATAAAGTAAGAATTGGAAAAATTTTCAAATCCGCTAATAACAATTCTGATTTAGCGTCTTTATTTATTTTATTGTTTACCTGTTTTACTACTTCATCAAGTTCCACACTGCATTCATAAATATATTCGGCTATATTTTTAAACTCCTTGGCATCAATTACATTTTCTCTTATCAGGTTAGTTAAGCCCAGTAAGGAGGCAATAGGTTTACGGATAAGGTGTGAGTTTAAATAGGATACATCTTTAAGCTGCTCAATCTTTTTTATTAATGACTTCTGAAATTGAATCTTACTGGTTGAATCCCTAAAATGAATAGTTTGGCCATGCTCTGTTGGATGTGCAACTATTGAAATCCATTTTTGCAAAGGCCAAAAATATTCGAGGAATTCAATGCTCTCTTTTTTCTCAATAGACCACTGCAGCAAATTGTGAAAATCAGTATATATAACCTCCGGCAAAACATCCCATAACTTTTTACCAATAACATCTGCTCTGTTATAGCCTATCAAATCTTCTGCTGCCATATTCCAGTAAGTTATTTTTTGCTGATTATCTAACTGGCAAAAACCAATATTAATGGTTTCCAATATTCTTTCGAGCTTAACCATGGTAGTTTCCAGTTCCTGCGCAATTGATTTGTTTTGCTGTATGTTACAGGCATGCACCAAACGGGCATTTATACCTTTAAAAATAAGACTGTAGGAATTTAATTCAACAAAAAAAACAGACCCATCTTTAGCCTGATGCCTGTATTCTGTTGGGTTGATATGTTGCCCCTGTAAGTTGTACCGCTTTTTTTTAAATTCGGGAATATCCTCTTCAGGCCTGAGCTCAAAAATTGTTTTACTTAAAAACTCTTGTTTAGTATATCCGTATTGTAAAAGTGCAGACTCATTAACCTCAATAATTTGAAGTGTATCTGCATTAAATATCCACATAGGTTGCAGATTATTGTAAAAAAGAATAGCTAAACCTGAATAATCTTCGTCATTCTCTACCCTCATGACGGATAATATTTACACAATTTATAATTATTGTTTTAAATAAACAACTGTGGTTACTTTAACCTTAACATAAAAGAAGCAATATTTAATAACCAGTTAATCATTTTTAAACTTCGAGGCAAATTTAAGAATTGAAACCATATAATAAGACCATGACATAAAAAAAGCGCCCGAATAATGCGGGCGCTTTTTATTTATTTCATTTTTAGTACTTACTACCAGAATACTGAGTAAAGAGCCACCAATATACCGGTAATTATTAATGCACCGGCAGTGAAAGCTCTTGAGGTATGGAACATTGAACGATCAACATCAAGGCCGTTTGTTGTAACACCACGTGATGTTTCTATTTTAGAAATGATATACATACCGATTACACAAATAACAAACACAAAGCCCATACGATCCATAAATGGAATTTCGTACCTGGAAGTGACACCATCATCTTGTAATACTAATTTCGAAAACCCATATGGTGCCATAAAAGACAGGTCTGCAAATTTTAGTAATTTAAATACCACAGAGAATATGAAACCTCCGATGGTAGAGAACAGCGCAGCGTTTGAGGTAGCTTTTTTCCAGAAAAATCCTAAAAGGAACATGGCTAAAATACCCGGAGAAACAAAGCCTGTATATTCCTGTATGTATTGGAAACCTTGTTTGCCTTCTCCCATCAATGCCTCTCCTATAATTAATGACATTATAACACCCAATAACATAGCTATCACTACTGATATTTTACCTAATATTACTAACTGCCTGTCTGTAGCATCCTTTTTAATGGCCTTTTTATAAATATCTAAGGTAAAGATGGTGGCTATACTGTTTGCTTTACCCGCCAATGAAGCTACAATAGCGGCTGTAAGCGCAGCAAACGACAAACCTTTTAAACCGGATGGCAAAAGATTTAGTAAGGATGGATAAGCTTTATTAACATCCAAAACGCCTTTTGCACTTAACATCTCTTGATGGAACATACCTTGCTTATACAATTCATAGGTAGCAATACCCGGAATTACCACAATAAGCGGCATTAACAATTTCAGAAAAGCGGCAAATAGTAAACCTCCGCGGGCGGTTTTCAAATTTGCACCCAAGGCCCTTTGTGTGATGTATTGATTACAACCCCAATAGTTAAGGTTAACAATCCACATACCGCCTATGAGTACAGTTAGTCCCGGCAGGTCAATATAATTGGGGTTATCCTTATGAAGGATCATCTTAAAATGATCTTTAGAATTGGCAGTTAATAAACTAAATCCATGCAACATCCCTGATAAACCGGTTTCTCCGCTTAATCTGCTAAGCGCCAGGTAAGTAGCTACTGCCCCGCCTAATATCAATACAAATACCTGTATTACGTCTGTATAGCCAATTACCTTCATACCACCTAAGGTGATGATAATAGCAAAAACAGCCAGGAACATAATACAAATTTCTACACTTAACCCGGATATGCCGCTTATAGCTAAAGCGCCCAAATACAAAATGGACATTAAATTAACTACTATATACAGCAATAACCAAAAGATGGCCATAATCATGGCTACAGTGCCATTATATCTTTGATGTAAAAACTGTGGCATGGTGTATATCCTATTTTTAAGATATACAGGGATAAAGAATACGGCTACAATAATAAGCGTTAAGGCAGCCATCCACTCGTAAGTTGATATGGCCAGCCCCATTTTAAATCCAGATCCGCTCATACCGATCAATTGCTCAGCAGAGATGTTGGAGGCGATGAGTGAAGCACCAATGGCCCACCAGGTAAGTGATCCTTCTGCTAAAAAATAATCTTTTGACGTAGCGTCTGCATTGTGTTTTCGGCGGTAAACCCAAAAACCATAACTGGCGACGATTATAAAATAGACTAAAAAAACCAGGTAATCGCCGTTAGATAATTGTTTCATATAATCAGGTTAATTTGTTGGCGCAACAATAATAAACTATATATAGCGATTTATCAAGTTTTCAATATATTCTTGTTTACCGCTGATAATTTTCGGTTCACCATTTTCAACAGCATAGGCCCGCAAATCTTCCAAAGTCAGTTTTCCTTCTTCAAATTCTTTTCCTTTACCGCTGTCATAAGAAGCATACCTGTCCTTAAGCAGCTTTTTGTAATCAGATTTTTGCAGGATATTATCAGCAGTGATCAATGCTCTTGCAAAAATATCCATACCGCCTACATGTGCATAAAACAAATCAGCAGGATCAGTTGAATTACGGCGTATTTTAGCATCAAAGTTCACACCGCCGCCTTTTAATCCACCGGCATTCAATATGATCATCATAGCTTCAGTAATTTCAGTAATATCATTAGGAAACTGATCTGTATCCCATCCGTTTTGATAATCACCGCGGTTAGCATCAATAGAACCTAATAAGCCTGCATCAGCAGCTACCTGTAATTCATGGGTGAAAGTATGCCCGGCTAATGTGGCGTGGTTAACTTCAAGGTTCAGTTTAAAATCATTCAGCAAACCATATTTTTGTAAAAATCCATAAACGGTAGCCGCGTCATAATCATATTGATGTTTAGTAGGCTCGCAAGGTTTAGGTTCAATAAAGAAGTTACCTTTAAAGCCTTGTTTACGTGCATAATCTTTAGCAGCATGTAAAAATTTAGCAAAATGCTCCTGTTCACGCTTCATGTCTGTATTCAGTAGGGTCATATAACCTTCACGCCCACCCCAGAATACATAGTTTTCGCCGCCTAACGCAATAGTAGCATCCAAAGCAGCTTTAACCTGTGCGGCTCCATGCGCTAATACATGAAAATCAGGATTAGTTGAAGCACCGTTCATATACCTTACATGTGAGAAAAGGTTAGCAGTTCCCCAAAGTAACTTTACGCCGCTTTCGGCCTGCTTTTGTTTGGCATACTCAACCAAAGCCTGTAAACGTCTGTCATTTTCATTTATATCATTGCTATAATCAACCACATCCACATCATGAAAGCAATAGTAAGGTAAGCTCATTTTAGTAAAAAACTCAAATGCTGCATCCATTTTATCTTTAGCGCGTTCAACAGCGTCAGCTTTTTTATCCCACGGAAAAACGTGTGTCGGTCCGCCAAACGGATCTGCTCCGTTACCAACAAATGAGTGCCAGTATGCACCCGCAAAGCGTAAATGATCTTTCATGGTTTTGCCCGCCACTACTCTCTTCTCGTCATACCAGCGAAATGCCAGTGGATTGTCTGACTCAAGCCCTTCATATTTAATTTGGCCTACTCCTTTAAAAAATTCTGTTTCGCCTGTTATTACATTTGCCATGATAGTTATTTATTTAATTATTAATTACGTTTTTTATAATTTATTAAGTTTTTCAGTGTGCCGGTTTTTATTTTATTGTACCAGTAACTGGCATTCCAGCAAGTATTTCCATTCCTGATAAATGGGTTCTATAGCATCACCCGAAGGCTCAATTAATTGTATGGGATGCATATTTTTAAATGCTTCTGTTGGCGAGGTATATATTCCCGCGCCAATACCTGCACCCAGGGCAGCCCCTACGCTACCATCATTTTTGTAAAGCTCAACAGGTATGCCGGTTACATTTACAAAGGTTTGGGCAAAAAGATCGCTTAAAAATAAATTTGCCTTTCCTGCCCTGATTACTGTTGGGTTCATTTTATTTTCGCGCATAATATCTAATCCATAACGAAATGCACAGGCTATACCCTCTTGCACACTTCTGTAAATATGCGCCCTGGTATGTATATTCAAATCAATATTATGCATATGAACACCAACCAGTTTATTATTCAGCATCCGTTCGGCGCCATTACCAAACGGCAGTATACGCAAACCGTCGCAGCCTAAAGGCGCCTGTTTTGCTTCGTCATTCATTTGCATATAGCTTTCGCCCGACCCAAATAAATTTTTCGTCCAACGATATAAACTGCCTGTTCCATTTATACATAATAATACACCTAAACTTTTTTTCTCCTCGTGATAATTAACATGTGCAAATGTGTTTACACGTGATTGCTTATCAAAAGTCAAATCATCGCTTACGCCATATATTACACCTGAAGTACCTGCGGTAGCCGCAACTTCTCCTGGATTTAAAACATTTAATGAAAGCGCATTGTTTGGCTGATCACCAGCTTTATAAGCAACAGGGATACCTGGGGTTAGTCCTAATTTTGCGGCTATAGAACTTAATAATTGGCCATGAGCAGAAAAAACTGGTCTTATTTCCGGAAATAAGCTTTCGCTGAAACCGTAATAGTCCAATATATCCTTCGATAATCGATTGTTTTTAAAATCAAAAAAAACGCCTTCAGATAAAGAGGATATGGAAGTTGTAATTTCACCGGTTAATTTCATGCCGATATAATCTCCCGGAAGCATTACTTTATCTATCTGCTCATATATTTCAGGTTCATTTTCTTTTACCCACGCCAGCTTTGACGCCGTAAAATTACCGGGCGAGTTTAATAAATGCGTCAAACACTTTTCATGCCCTATGGCATCAAAGGCTTTATCGCCAATTTCAACCGCACGGCTATCACACCATATAATGCTGTTACGTAATAACTTCTGATTTTTATCAACCAATACTAATCCATGCATTTGATAGGCAATGCCTATTGCTGCAATGTCACCCGGGTTATATTTGCCGCTACTGTGACATAATATAATAGCCTGCTGAATTTGCTCCCACCACATCTCGGGAGATTGTTCTGCCCATCCCAATTGCAATGAAGTTATTGGTGATTCCGAATCAGGATATTGGGATAATGCCAATGTCTTTTGCGATTCTGCGTCAACAATAGCAACTTTTATTGACGATGTGCCTATATCAATGCCTAATAATAACATGATTGTTGTTAGTTAATTGCATAAAATAATTTAGTTTTATAACTGGTATATTTAAAGCAACGAATTTAATTTTTTTTTTATAAATGCAATCGATTGCCGGAATTTATTTTTCGCATATTTATCCACCAATGAAACCTAAAAGAAGAACCACTATTTATGACATCGCTGAGAAGTTAAATATAACCGCCTCCTCCGTGTCAAGAGCACTCAACAATCGAAGTCATGTTAATCCGGCAACAAAGGAGCTGATTCTGAAAACAGCCGCCGAATTAAACTACAAGCGCAATGTACTGGCTTCAAATCTGCGGATGGGCAAAACAAAAACTATTGGAGTTATAGTACCGCGCATCAATCAAAACTTTTTTTCGAACGTAATTGTCGGGATAGAAGAAGCTACCTATCAAAAAGGGTATAATCTGATCATTTGTCAATCGAACGAATTGCATGAACGGGAAGTACAATGCATTAATACCTTGATTCATCAACACGTGGATTGTATCATCATTTCTTTATGTGTAAATGGTAATGATCATTCGCATCTGCAATATGCAATAGACCATGGTATTCAGCTCATACAATTTGACCGCGTAGCTGATGAACTGGAAACATTAAAAGTGATCAATGACAATGAACAGGCATCAATGGAAGCCATTACCCATTTAATTGAACAGGGTTATAAACGTATTGCGTTATTAGAGGGCCCCCAAAATTTAAATATTTTTGTTCAGCGCAAATCGGGTTATTTAAAAGCACTTAATAAATTTAATATACCTATTGAAAATGAGCTGATTATAGAAAATGCATGGACCAAAGAACTTGGCGCCGAAGCTACACGTAAATTATTAAGTTTACCTAATCCCCCGGATGCCATATTTGCCTCTACTTCAGATTTTTCGGCATTAGGCGTATTAGAAGTTGCTAACGCGATGCATATAAAAGTGCCCTCCCAATTGGGTATATGTGGTTATGCTAATGAGCCTTTTACAGAAATAACCACCCCTTCCATTACCACTATTGATCAGTTTAGCATTTATATGGGTAAAACCATCGCTAATTTATATTTTCAGGAAAACGAGAATAAAGAAGTTGCCATTACACCTAAAACAATAAGTATAAAGCCAAAACTCATTATCAGGTCTTCTACAAATAAAAAAGGCGTAAAAGAATAGTCCACTATAAACGGGTTAGTCTTTACGCCTCTTAAACAATAATATGGTGAATAATCCTCTCCATTAAACCAACGGAGAGGATTTATGGCGATTTAATTCAGTTCCAGGGTTACCGCTGACTTTGAAGGCATATTAACTATTAATTTACTACCATCCTTTTTGGCATCTGTAAAACTCTTCAGGTGCAGTTTATCCGGCTGCGCAAAAGTATTGATATCGGTAATATGAGTTGATGTCAATATCTCTCCTATTACTGTTTTCCATTTCATATCATTCAAATCAATAGTGATCGGGATGTTTTTATGCGGATCAAGATTAACCAGTGATATATGTATTTTTCCTGTAGCATCCTGGGAAGCAGAGACATTTACAGCCGCTATTTTATCAGTTCCTGATACATAGTCAGGCGAGTTCAATTTAACAGGTAAAAATTTAGCATCCTGGTGCACTTTATACATATCAAATATGTGATAAGTAGGTGTAAGCAGCATTTTATCTTTATCGGTTAATATTAATGCCTGCAGTACATTTATGGTTTGAGCAAGGTTGGCCATTTTAACCCTGTCGCAATGGTTATTGAAAATATTTAAAGTTGTTGCGGCTACAAGCGCATCACGTAAGCTGTTTTGCTGATAAAGGAAGCCTGGATTAGTTCCGGGCTCTACATCTGTCCAAATTCCCCATTCATCTACTACCAGGGCTACATGTTTTCGCGGATCATATTTATCCATAATAGCAGAATGCTTGGTAATTAACTCATCCATTTTAAGACAGTTCTTAACTGTATTAAAATAATCTTCATCGGTAAAATTTGTTGCCGAGCCTTTTTTACTCCAATTGCCTGTTGGGAGAGTATAATAATGTAAGGATATGCCCCATAACGTTTGAATCGGTATGTTTTTCATGATCACTTCCGTCCAGTTATAATCGCCTGAATTAGGTCCGCAGGCAATTTTTTTAAGCGGCATGTTCGGATAGTTTTTTGCAAATGACGCATATCTCCTGTACTGGTCAGCATAAAAGGATGGTGTCATATTACCGCCGCATCCCCAGCTCTCATTTCCAACTCCCCAAAAACTCACTTTATAGGGTGCCGGATGCCCGTTAAGTGCACGGAGCTTAGTTACCGGGCTTTCACCGTCAAAGTTCAGGTACTCTACCCATTTTGACATTTCATCTACCGTACCGCTACCTACATTGGCGGTTATATAAGGTTCGCAACCCAGCAGGCCGCAAAGCTTCAAAAACTCGTTGGTGCCAAAACTGTTGTCTTCAACAACACCGCCCCAGTTAGTATTTACCATGCGGGGGCGCTGTGTGCCTGGCCCAATGCCATCACGCCAATGGTACTCATCGGCAAAACAACCGCCCGGCCAGCGTAAGTTTGGTATTTTTATTTTTTTCAGCGCTTCAACAATATCCATCCGGATACGGTTCTGATTTTTTGCGCCGGGTAATTTATCTGACCAAAAACCACCATAAATGCCATGACCTAAATGCTCGGCGAACTGGCCATAAATATGGCGGCTAATAGTTAATTGAGAATCATTGCTTACAGATAAGCTGCCTGAGTTTTGTGCATAAGATGATATGGTTGATGCTACAAGCAATGGAAAAAGGTATTTTTTCATGTTCATATAATGAAGGGTTAATAATTGTAAAATTGACAGTTATATTTATTCTCACAACATAATAATTATGTTCAAGGCATAGCAATTATACTTGTGGTGATATTAATTGGCTTATAATGTAGCTAAGGTATTAATTATTATATTTTTTACAAATGAAGATTTATTCTTTTATAAAGATAACTTAAAGCTTCCCCAGTTGGGAGAATTTAGAAAGGACCTAAAACATTTTTAATATATTTACCTTAATATCTAACCAAAAATAAACCAATAACTAATCATATAAATCGCAATGAAAAAACTGCTTTTTGCATTTCTGTTGATCTATGCAGGTAACATTTACGCACAAAAATTTGAAGGTCTTGCTTTAACACCACCCATGGGCTGGAACAGTTGGAATACCTTTGCCGTTAATATTAATGAGGACCTTGTAATGGGTATTGCTGATAAAATGGTATCAAGCGGTATGAAGGATGCCGGATACAATTATTTGGTTTTAGACGATGCATGGATGGCAAAAGAAAGGGACAACCAGGGCAACCTTGTTACCGATCCTAAAAAATTTCCGCATGGTATTAAAGCAGTTGCAGATTATGTACATGCTAAAGGGTTAAAGTTTGGTTTATACAATTGTGCAGGCACCAAAACCTGTGCAGGCTATCCCGGTACCCGGGGGTATGAATATCAGGATGCGCGTCAATACGCGGCATGGGGAGTTGATTACCTGAAATTTGACTGGTGCAATACTGAAGGCATTAACGCTAAAGAAGCTTATACTACCATGAGCAAAGCTATAAAGGCAGCAGGCCGCCCTATGATATTCAGCCTTTGTGAATGGGGAAGTAATAAACCGTGGGAATGGGCAGCACCTGTAGGCCAGCTATGGCGCACCACTTCTGATATTACAAATTTGTTTTCGGGCGTTAAAAAAATTAATAACTGGGAACCTTTTAGTGTAATGAGAATTATAGAATTACAAAATGCCATCAGAAAATACGCCGGGCCCGATCATTGGAATGATCCGGATATGCTGGAAGTAGGTAATGGCATGACCAGGAATGAAGATAGGGCACATTTCTCTATGTGGTGCATGTTGGCCGCCCCTTTAATAGCGGGTAACGACCTGCGTAAAATGACACCTCAAACAACTGAAATTTTAACCAATAAGGAAGTTATTGCTGTTGACCAGGATTCATTAGGGGTTGAAGGTTATAAATATGCCGAAAAGGACAGTGTGGAAACCTGGATAAAACCCTTAAAAGGAGGCCTGGCAATTTGTTTCTTAAACCGGTCATTAAAACCGCAAGCCATTGAATTTAAATGGGCCGATAACCCATTACACGACGACTTGTCGGGAATGACGGTAAACTTTAATACCACTGCTTATAAAGTACGTGATGTATGGACAAAAAAGGACATAGGTAAAACCACAAAAACATTTAAACAAGAAGTGCCGGCACATGATGTAGTGATGCTAAGACTGTATAAATAAGTTGCTTTTGTTTTGTTTGCTAAAGTATCGAAGCGATTGGTATGCATTAAATATGCCGGGGGCTATGCTTAATCTTGTTTTCCAAAAACTATAAAAAAACAAGATCTATTACCCGGAAAGAGCAATAGTATATTAAAACAGCGAACACATCATAGTGCCAATCATTATATTAGCCGAGTTTCTAATTATAACTTTACCTTTTATTTCAAGTAGTTGATTATATTTTTCTAAAAGTGTAATGTATTTATGTTTCCAAATTTCATCCTGATAAGATTTGGATATATTAGAAGTTCCTTGAAATTCATTATCAGCAAACATTTCAGGAAATTCTTTTGAAAAATCATGATTGATCACACGTCCTATTCGAAAGACAACGTCACTTTTTAAATGTTTTTTTTGAAACCAGTTATAAATAGATCTTCTGTTGATTTTGATTTGGATTGCGAGTTCTGAAATGCTATATCCATTCTTTCTAACATAATGCTCAACAATGTGTCCGTAGTGTTTGTCCATGGTTTTATTGATAAAGTTATTAACAATGTATATGTTATTAACATATACAATTAGTTAGCCAAATATATTATGTTGCTCTGTATCTTCTTTTGATGAAATATTATTTTTTACTTAATATAAAATTGCAAATAATTCCCCATAATGTGGAATTTTTTCCCAATTAAATTCCCCAATAACATATACTGATAGCCAGTCTTAATTGTGACCCGCTTTGGAATTTAAAATCTACTTCATTAATATCTTAAATAATTTTTATAGGGTTTGTAAATAAAATCTGTATAAACTTCGGTCATTCAACATGGCGAAGGAGTTAAAATTGCTATTAACAGGTGCATTAATTAAGTTTAGTACCGGAATAGAGTTAAAACCAAACTGATATTCATTAACTGCCCGGTTAAATGCCGCCTGGTAAAAAACCGAGTTACTTCCAACTGCAAAAGCATAAAGCCTGTAAGCGCTGCCATCAAAAAGCATATTCCAACGATGCAAGTCAGCTTGAGGAGGAATATGAGTTACATTAATCCTTGGTATTGACATATAACCAAACTCATAATGTTGGGAAGCAGGATTAAAAGCAAACTGCACAAGGGTTTCCGGGTGTCCTGATTCGCGCAGATACAGGCGGTAATTAGCTCCGTCATGTAACATTGCAAAACTATCTGCACTTGTGCCTGGTGGTGTGCCGGTTATACTTAATACAGGGATTGAATTAAAGCCATATTCATACGCACTTGTGCTACGGTTAAAAGCAAACTGGTAAAGGGTATCATTTGAAAGCCGCTTAAAAAAGTATAACCTATAAAAAGATCCATCAAAAAGCATTGCCCACCGCGCCCAGTCAGTATCGGCCGGGGCACTGGTAATAAGCATATTTGGAATTGACATGTATCCAAACTGATAATTGGTGGTACCCGGAACAAATCCGAATTGATTGAGAGAATGAGCCATAAAATTTATTTACCTAAATACACCTTGTTTAATTAGCTATTCGACTTACTTTCTGAAACAGTTAACCACACGCCAACAGATAAATTTTGCTTTGATAACTCATTTATCACAGGAGAATGAGCCCCTATCCAGCTTGTTACCTCACCGGATAAAATTGTTTCAAAAATTTTATTCCGTTCCTGGTATAATTCGTCATTTAAATACATTTCAATCAGTAATATTTCACCATCCTGAAAAATATCCTCTATAATAGTATGATTGATTTTGAAAAGGAGTGTCCTGTTTTCATTAACACCCGGTTCTCTTAAATAAACCTTTATAGGTGCAGGGTTTAACCTGCTAAAGCCATTTGATACTGACACAACTATGAAAGGATCTTGTTTATCATGAATTAAACTATAAAAAATAGGGGAATTAAACAGGATGGATTCTAATTCTACTTTAAGTCTTAAGGTTTTTATTTCTAACTGCAAGTCAAGTGTTTCTCTTTTAAAACTTTTTTGAGCTATATCAAATAAATGCGTGGTACGTTCTATTGATTCTTTAAATGTTGAAAGTAACTCTTCATAACCCAAGGTGATACCTCTGTGAACCGCGCTATTAATTTCCTGCACATTTACAGACTGACGATTGAACTTTTCAGGAATACGGTATTTTTCAACAAGTGGAATCATTTGCTTCATTATGCCTCCAAGCATTGCAATTTCAAACACATCAATAGGCGGACAAGTTAAGCATGGTGATTTTTGTGGTAATTCAAATACATTTACCAGTTCAGGTATATAAATACGTATCCACTCATAAACCGTACATTGTGAAGCTGTCCGTCCTAAAACATCTCTTGCATTAATTCCTAATCTCCAGATTGAATCATGTATGGAAAAACGCATCGGATCAAATTCACGAACTAAATAAGCCCATACCCAAGTGGTTAATATACTATTCCGTAACGTTTTGTTGCAAAGCCAAACGGCAACATTAGTATAATAATTTTGGATCTTTTTGTATTTATCTGCCGTTGCAGGCGAATCAAGCCCAATTAGATTGATGTTAAACCAATGATGCCAGGTAGAGTCAGTGACAACTCGCCCTACGCCTGCAAGTTCTCCGTCATATACATTAACAAGGCCAAAAGGAGCAGAACTATTAGTATGAGTTGGATTTAGCGTGTTCGATACCTGGTTCTTTTCAAGGCGGGGGTTGTTTAAAGGATGACCTAATGCAATAATTTGCGGCTCAGGCTTACCAGGACCTGAAATAGCATTTGGAAATTCGGGAGTCCCACCCGGATAATTTCCGGTCAGATCAACTGGTGTACCATCCCTTCCGGTGTCATAAAGGGTTCCCAGCACTTCCCCTTCATGAGGGTGGTCAGGAAAAATATCTATAACTCCGGTTGCACCGCATAAAATAGGATGAGGGATGGCTGTTGTTCTAAAAACATATTCCGCATATCTTTTCTTTAAAACTTCAATATGTTGCGGCAAATCATCAGATTGTGCATCGAAAGGAATAACACCCGAACCTATTTTATCCTGATTGGTATCATGACGGTCGGGCCCGCTTATAGATGGCACATGATCTGCATTTGTCCATCTTCGCATTTTCCTTACTCTGGGAATTTTAGAGCATAAGGACGCTCCCAGGTAATGGTGATCTCCTATTGCCAGAACCCCGCCTTTATTACTATCCATCCATGTACTTAAAATATTAATTTCGGCAGGGTCTTTTAATGGGTTTGGATTAGCGCTGCTTATGTTATCAATACGGGAATCATCCGGGCTGGCATCATTGCCCGGATCAAAACCAAAAAACCACACCTGATGATAATTATTAATATTAAAGCCGGGCATGTTAAACTTAAAGCCTGTATACTTAAACTGTTTACTTGTTGCGGTAGTAATTATGTTTTGGCTTCCTGCTCTTGTTGCCCCGGTAATACTAAAGCGAACGTTAGCGTAAAAACTCTCACTCTCAAGAGTGTCAATAACTTTCCCAAGGCTAAAACCAGCACTATTATCAAGGCCTATAGGGCCATCTGCTACAATTAAAATCCGTACCGTGGGAATCAAGTACCAACGAATATATTCGGTTAATGAAGTTTTTATTTGTATAGTAGGCATGGCTCTAAGTTTAGTTGCTTACTCTGGGATCGGATTTTCAGCGAACTCCGTATTAATTGAAATAACTCTATCCTTGTATAAAAAGCCGGATAAACTTTGGATTTCTCTGTTTTGATTTTCTAAATACACGGTGTTTATGGGTTAGTTATAGGTTTGAAATTAGTTTATTTGAAGGAGGGATTTTCACTAAATCAAGTGATGTATATTTGCTTTCCAGCAAATAAAAACCGCTCCCATATTCATAATTCATATATATAAAAATAAAATTCACCAGCTACTTAACCTATAGCTATAAGTAGCCATTTAATTCATTCCGGTGAAAGTTAATATGATGATTTGCGCTATCCGCTAAAAAATCACCTTTAAATTAATTTTTAATTAGTAATTAATTTATTATAAATTATATTTACCGTATTCTTATTTGCATTTCCTGTTGTATGAGGAGTTCGTCCTCTTCAGTTCCTTATTCTAATCAATCAACATATCAACACCTAATCTTTGTGTTATGAATGCTAAGGGATATTTACAAACTCAGGAGAGCCTTAAAACTCAGGCTGCGATTTTTAATATCGGAAATCTTATTCAAAAAAAGAGCTTACTTATTGAAGATATTGTCGATTATATTCCGGGGAGTGTGATGATTCAGGATTTAAGTAGCATGACAAATACTTATATGAATAAACAAGGCTGTGATATTCTCAGGCATAGTAAAGAAGAATTACAGGAACTCGGACCGGCTTACTTTGACCTTTTTTTTCCAAAAGAAGAAGTTGCTGTAATTAAAACAGAACTGTATCAATTTATTCGGCAAGAGGATTATACGAAGCAGTATTCGTTTTTTCAAAGAGTAAGGCCTAATGAAGGATCTGACTACAAGTGGTATTTAAACATCACCAGGCTTTATCCCAATTCCAATAAACCCATGAATTATGAGCTCATGCACGTAGCCGTGGCTGTCAGTAATACAAGTTATGTGGCAAAAAAATTAAGTTATTTAAGCGAACAAAATGAGTTTGTTGAAAAAAACTATGTGAAGTATAATTTATTAACGTGCCGCGAAAAAGAGATAATAAAACTAATTGCAGACGGATATAGCACTTATAGCATTTCCGAAATGCTATTTATATCCCAGCACACCGTTAACAATCACAGGAAAAACATTATAGCCAAACTACAGATAAAATGCCTTTCAGAATTGATCAGGTTTGCAATGGCTTTTAATATTTTTAGTTAGTTTAATCTTTGCAGGCTTTTTGCACAAATAGCTTACTGATAAGTTCTCCAAGTGGATCGCAAAAAGTCCTTTGGTTACGGCTACCTATATTGTACTAAACAGATTGTTCTTAAAAACCGAATTCGCTATTGGGACACGTAATTAAAAAGCCTCTCCAAATTATTGGAAGAGGCTTTTAGGTGACCCCAAAAGTACAGATGTCGAACTCTTTTATTGATGATTGCAAGAAGATTGTGGCGTTGAAAATCACATAAAATACATAGCTTAGCATAATGAGACCTACTCCGTTTATCATTATTTGTTTAATAATAACTCCACTTTTAGTTAAAGCACAATTAAGTGATACTGCACTAATCAAGAAATTAAGTGTCAATGGTTTTTGCTTGTGTAAAGCTACATTAGAAAGTTTAAAGCAATCCTATACAGATGTGAGAGAAGTAGACGTAGAGGAAATGGATTTGGCAAAGGGCTGCTATGGTCAAGATTCAAGATTTATTGCTGGTAGAGGATATGCTTCTGACCAACGACTTGGAATTGTATTTCAAAAAGATCTGCAATCTGATTATATCAGCAAAATCAGATTAACAAAACAATTTAAAGGGAATTTACCTAATGGGACATATATCGATTTAAGCAAACTGTTACTAAAGGATTTATTTAAGTTATACCCTGCTTTGAAAGATAAATGGGGTTCGCGGGGATGCTCTGATTATTGGAATTTCTCTAATGACACCTTGTCCTTTTTTGTTAAGATAGATAAAACCAAGCAGCCGCAATTTCCAGTTGATGAAGCCTATTATGCAGATAAACCAATAGAAGCTGTGGATTTGGTAGCATCATGTTATAGTTTTAAAGACGACAAAGCAGTGGTTGTGCTTGAAGATAATAATACTGACCCCGTTTTCTTTATTGATAGTATAAGAGTAAACAAACGTGTATTACAAAATTATGACCCGAATGAAATTGCCTCGGTAACAGTTTATAAAAATGCTGATGCAATTAAGAAAATGGAATCGGCTACTAACGGATTGATTTATATTGAAACTAAAAAATTTGCAAAACTTAAGTATTGGAAATTTTTTAAATCGAAGTCAGAAGAATACGCTAAAATAGTTACATCTCCTGAAAACGATTCAAGTATTCAGTGTATACTTAATAAAAGGATATTGAAAGACAATTTTGAAGGTGATCTTGCAGCAATTGATGATAAAATATTCAAAGGAATACAAATCATAAGTAAACAACAATTAGCTCTTGATTATAATATCATCGATAAGGAATTCGGAGTATTAATAAACTCAGATATACCGCCTAATTTGCACAACGGGAAAAATAAATTTTAAAAGCCAAACAAAAAACCGCTCTTATTAAAGCGGCTTTTTGTTTTTAAACTTAAGTAGTACTCGAGTTTACCAAGTGATCCCATCAAGATTCGAACTTGAGACCTACTGATTAGAAATCAGTTGCTCTATCCAGCTGAGCTATGGGACCATCGCGATTTTTTCGCGGTG
>JAQBOY010000245.1 GCA_028287805.1 Mucilaginibacter sp. | reverse complement strand
CAAATCCTCAATCGGCAGAAATCGTGGCCTGCTGCCCTTTGGTGATTTTTTCTGAACCACATGCATATATTTCACCCAAACATTATGAACAGGTAAGCAATGTACCCACATGGAATTATATAGCGGTACACGCTTATGGTAAAGCAGAACTGATTGAGAGTGTAGAAAAGAAGATGGAATTATTAGAACAAACTATTAAATTCTATGAAGTTGATTATTTGAAACAATGGGCATCGCTTTCTGAGAATTATAAATTAAAAATGATGAATGGGATTGTTGGTTTTAGAATTACTGTTGATAGTATAGAGGCCAAAAAGAAGTTAAGTCAAAACAAAACTGATAAGGAGCGCGAAAATATTATTAATGATTTAAGTAATCAAACCGATTCATCCCAAAAGGAAATTGCAGCATATATGGCTGCTTTAAAAAGATAAGTTTCTGCTTACAGGTTCTAACTGCTTCTAAATAACTTCTAAAATATTTTCTGCTCTGCGAATCGCGGCTGTGGAGTATTCACCCTTTTTAATTCTTTTACTTACGGCTAAAACGTTTGTTTTGAATACATTATATTGGAAATCATCAATTGCCATATCTTTTAATTCCAGGAGATTATTTACTAAGATCCCCAAATTATGTTCTCTTATAAACTTGCTTACAGCAGAATCTGTTGGAGCTATAACCGGTAATCCCGCGGCAAGATATAGTGATAGCTTATGCGGATTATTGTATTTTAAATAATTGCCATACTTATCATCCAGCCGATCTATATATTCACCATCCCATATTAAACCAAATGCACCTTCCATTCTGGTTATTATTTCAGCCGGACTAAATGACCCATTCCAATGTAAATTCTTTATTCCGTCACCTTTTTCATGTGAAAAATTTGGTCCGTACAAATTAAAACACCAGTCACTTAGTATATCTAACGAGTAAATAAATGAGCTTTTGGTTAAATTACCGGCAAACACAACTTTTTTATAATTTTGGTTTGGTACAAGGTGGCAAGTATCCTGATCCTTTTTATCTGTTAAATAATCAAACATTTGCAAAGGAATCATGGGGGTTGTTACTCCTCTTTTTAACAACCAATTTTGCATAATTTCATTATGAACAATTATGCAATCATAATAATTAAGATTTTCAGCTTCTTTGCCAATCAAAAGATCTTCTTTGTAGCGTAATTCATCAAGATCATGAATTATACAAAAAAACTTAACTTTTTTTATACGTAATGCCTTTATAAAATATTTAAACAGGGCATTTCCACTTAATAAAGGATACTGTACAGCAATTATTGATTTAGGTTTAACAAAGAAAAAAAGTTTTAATATATTCTTTAGTATCCCATATAAATATCGCTTATCTGTTGTTAAAGCCGTATTAACAGTAAAATCCTGATAGCCAGAACTGGCTAAAATATGATTACAATCTTGTATGGCTTTTGATGCGGCTGTATGTATTTTATCCTTAAATGAAATATAAAACTGGTATTTATGCATTATTATTAAGCATATTGATAATCACCAAGTGAAATATCATTATAAATTTCAATTTGGTTTTCAACATATCTTTCACGGTTAAATTCATTTCTTTTTGATAATGCATTTGATGAAAGCCTTTTTAACAGTGACCGATCATTATATAACTTTAATATTGCTTCTCTGGTTTCCTCAACTGTTGGGTTATCGCTCAACAATAATCCATTAAAACTATTTTCAACTAAATCATTACAACCTCTTGAGTTAGATGTTATAACAGGCACACCCATTGCAAGCGCCTCCATTATACATACAGGCATACCTTCTTTTTCACTTGGAAATACAAAAGCATTTGAAATTGAAAGATATAGGTTTACATCTGCTGTAAAATCAATCTGAATGATATTTTCATTATTTTTATATTCTGTTTCCTCAATTTTATTAAGGCCGGTTTCATGAATAGGATCAACTCCCCCAATGATTAACAATTTGATATTGCGATATTTAAATTTATTATTTAAGTAATTAACTGCCTTAATTACTATATCAAATCCTTTAAAAGCAACAAACCTACCGGTAAAAGCCAACACAAAGTCATCATCATTTATTAGTAGTTTCCGGCGAAGTTTTTTCCTAAAATCATTGGGTATGCTAAAAGGATCAAATTTTCTTAAATCACAACCAACCCCAAATGAATTATAATAAAATGCCTTTTTAGGGTACAGTTTTTTTACTAAATTATAATCGAACGGATTAATAAGATATATCTGGTCGAGATTTTTAAAGCAAAATTTTTCAACCAATTCAAATACAATTCGTTTTAGTCTGTTTTTTATAACAGGATAACCAAGGCCATGTATCGTTCCAATAGTGAAATACGGCGGTTTCCGCCAGATGACAGTTGTAAAAATCCCGGTAGTAAAATGAATATTAATTAAATCGGGATTAATTTCTTTTATTCTTTTATTAATCTTTTTTGACGCTGCTATCTGGCTAAAAAAATTAAATGATCTGGGAAAATCAAAGTAATGAAAAATTATTCCCATTTCCCTGTAAGGATACTTATCCTTACAATTAATTATTTTTACTAATGAACAAACAACATGAACTTCATGTCCCGCGTTTAACAATTGTACAGCAACCTCTGATAAAAAGTTATTAAAGCTTCCGTAATCTGTAATAATCAACAACACCTTCATATTTTACCTTCAAGAATAAGTATTCCATTTCCGCACATTTCTCTATAATTAACTAAGTGTCTTGAATATATATGTTTATTAACGCAAAAATAATGTATATGTTTTATGGTTAATTAAAATACACCTTTAGATAATTTATTTAATCGGATAAATAAAATGAGATGCCGGCGAATTTTAGATAGGATAAAGAGCTTGTTTTTTAAAAGGAATGATTAATACGAAACCGCATTCAAAGGGGTGAATAACTGCGCTTAGAAGGAAAAACTTATTGATTATTTTTAATTATTAAAAAGAAAATGCAAAATATATTTAAACTTTTAATATTGCATTATCACGTATTTTAGCATAATCGGCTCTGTCTAACAGGTATAAAAGCAACAGAACAAATAAAGCGTAAAAGTTACACCTATAGCGAATAGCTGAACCTGGATTTAAAAAACCAAACGGGTAATGCACAAAAAGGATCCCAATAAATACTATAAAATAGGTGATAAAAATTGTTGGGTTAAAACGGAAGGAACTCAAATTGTATTTTAGTCGTGGCCATAATAGCAGTAAAAAACAAAAAATCATTATCATACTTTCAATACCTGCGAGGAACTGCGTTGGCTTATGTGACATTTCTGAAAATGTGGGTCCAAAAAAAGAGATAAACATACCATAGGCAGCGGAATGAAAAAATCCATAATGTACCAGCCAAGGCGCTTCGCTTCTGGTTGATTGAGCAAGGTTTGGATCAGGGCTCTTAAAATGTATAATCAAACCTCTCGCTAACTCATCTATCAGATCCCGAAAGGCATACAGTGCAACAATGTTTAAAGAAATAAGTATTAACCCTAAAATAAGTGGAAAATGTTTTTTATCTCTAAACTTATGAGTTATTGTCAAAAACATTAACGCTTGCAAAATAAATAACAGGTACTGCGTTTTAAATATCGCGCATAAATATAAAGCTACATAATCTATCAACTTTAATTTATAAGGTCCGTTTAACTTTTTTATAAGCATAACTGCAATAACAGCACTAAAGAAACAGCCTACAGCCTCTTTACCAAGAACACTGGTCCAAACACCAAAATTTGGTAATGAAAAAAGTATGAGGATATAAGCAGCGTATTTGTACAGGTTTAATCTGTCAACAGCATAATAAATACCATAAAAAGATAGCAGCATAAAAGGAATACAGGCTAAAACATCTGCCCGAAAAATTAATTTGAAAAGTGCACCCAGAAACCGCATTAAAGCTGTTGATGAATATATAATGCGGGGAGTGAATTGCAGAGGCCAGTTTAGATAATCAAATGTATCGCCCAGTTTAGTTAAATGTGAAAAAATATAAATCGCAAAAAACATATAAAATAACTTTATAAAGAAATAGATTACCCATATTCTTTTAAATTTCATATTATCTGTAATATAATTGGCTCCATTGATTTATAACAAAAGGTACAGCATAATTATCTTCAATATGTTTTCGTGCGCTATATAAATGGTTTACAGAATAAGGTGATTGATGTGTTTTTAACATAGCATCAGCCAAGCCCCGGGTATCATCAACGGCAACCAGCATTCCAAATCCACCCATTACTTCTTTAACCCCTCCGCAATCTGTAGCAACTACCGGTTTTTGCATAGCCATTGCTTCACCCACAACTAACCCAAATCCTTCAAATTTAGAGCTTAAAACAAAGCAATCACACATACTCATCAGGGCTGGTATATCATTTCTTCCGCCCAAAAAAATAGTTTTATCCTGTATGCCTAAAGTAATACTTCTTTCTTTTAGTTTATCATATAATAAACCTTCGCCGGCAATAATCAAAACCGCTTGCTTTATACTACGTTGAACAATTTCAAATGCATCTAATAACATCTGGTAATTTTTTTGCTCGTGTAATCTTCCTGCCGAAAAAAAAACGTACGCTTCTTCCGGTATATTAAATTGCTTTCGTACTAAATTAACCTTAAAATTATCAGGGTTAAAAAAAACAGTATCAATAGCATTAGGGATAAAAGATGATTTTTTAGCGTTAAAATATTTTTTCTTTACAAAAAACTCGAAAGCTTCTTTACTAACATTTGTCGACCAATTTGGTATTGCACTGGTTAGCCAATAGCCCCTCATCATCATTTCATTACCTTCTCTGATATTGTGTGCAGTGCAAATTAATTTAAATCCATTATTAAATAATCTAAAAATCCTGGAAAATAAATTTGCATGTATCATATGAGAGTGGATAATATCAGGTGAAAATTGTTTTACAACAGTTTTAAATTTTCTATAGCCGCTCCATAAAGTTCTATAGCCATCAATATCTAATTCAATTACGTTGATGTTTTTTTCTTTTAATTTATTTGCAAGTACCCCACCTGATTCCATTGATACCACTAACACTTTATTACCAAACAACTGCATGGAATGGGCTAATGTTAACAATTGATTCTCTGCGCCACCTAATCTAAGTCCGGTAATTAAATACAATATTCTCATAGTTTTAGCTGCTAAACAATCTTATCATAATAAATGGATCTCAAATAAACTTATCCAGTTTTTTATAATTACATCAATACTATAGTTAAACGAGTTTTGAAATGACTTTTCCCCCATCATTAATCTTGCACCTTTGTTTTCTATTAAATAAATAAGCGCGTTTGCTAAAGCATGCTTATCACCATTTTT
This sequence comes from Mucilaginibacter sp., assembly GCA_028287805.1. GTDB lineage: Bacteria > Bacteroidota > Bacteroidia > Sphingobacteriales > Sphingobacteriaceae > Mucilaginibacter. Next base: position 2,821 of record JAQBOY010000245.1, on the reverse strand, counting down.
AACAAGAATTCCATTTTCATTATTTATAATTTCTGATGGCCCCGTTTCACAATCATAACTTACCATAGGTAATCCAAAAGATTGTGCTTCTAATAACGCCATTGGAAAACCTTCTGTTATAGAGGTAAGGCAATATATACCCGCAGTTTTATAATATTTTTCAACATCTGTTGTTTCAGGGAGTAGCTTTACTGAAGCATTAAGATTGAGCTGTTCAATTTGATTTAATAACTCCTCTTTAATATATCCTGACCCTACAATGTTTAATTCCCAATTAGCATCAGTGCTATTTTTAACTAATTGCCATGCATCCAATAATCTGTCAAATCCTTTTATTGGATCTAACCTGCCTACAGAAAGTACAATGGGTCTTCTATTTTTATTATTTACAGTAGGTACATTAAATGAATTAGGGTTATTAATTATAAATATCGGAGCTTTACAGTTTAAATTTTTCTCCCAATTATTTTTATCTGTATGAGTTAAGGTAACTATGGCATCACTAAACAATGCTGCTAACCTTCTTGATACAACTCTTACTTTAGAATTTAAGGTAACATTGAAATTAAAATGTTCCCAAACTACATTTTTAAACCGTACGCCTAAGCCTGATATCAAGGAATATAAAAATAAGGCGGAATCAACATTTATTAAAATATCAGGGTTTATTGTTGTTATTTTTCTTCTTAACCTAAAAATTGTGTAAGGCAAGAATAGTTTAAAATTATATTTTTTATTAAAAGCGGCTACAACCGTAATGGCTGGACTTAATTCAAAAAACGGTATTTTTCCGTACATGCTTAAAATAGTAACCTCGTATCCTGACTGTGAAAGCTTATTGGCTATGTTCGTACAAACACGACCTGTACCTCCAGCCTGGTTTATTGAGGAAATAAAAAAACATATCTTCTTCATCGCATTCTAAAAATCAACCTATTATGATAAATCCACATATATATAGCAACCCTATAAGTATAACAAGCTAATATCATTTAAGAATTTTTTTATATACCCATAACAATGAATAATACACTATAGCTATTGCACCTGCTATAAATACCCCTTCCATTATTGCTTTGGGCTTGCTCTCCTGGATTTTTTCTAAAGGGTATTCCGGTTCATCAATAATTTGTATTAAGGGTGTCTCCTTCCTTAAAGACATCTTAGAAACCTCCAGATTCCTAACCAATTCATTTAACACTGTCCTGCTATTCTGTACTTCAACCTGCCTGGACGGATTTGATTTACTATTATCATTTGCAGAAGATCCCACTCTGTACACTGCACCCTTTTTTAATACAGTTCCAATAGAATCAACCTGATATTGTAATAGTTTTAAATTTTCTGCTGGCCTTTTAATTTTGGTTTGGATGTAAAATTCATTTACAGTTTTTACTATCTGATCATTAAATAATTTTGAAAACTCTTCATTTACTGATGCAACCTGAACTCTGAAAATGCTTAACCTTCCTACCCTGTTAATTGACAAATAATTATTATTAATATCGTTTACAAAAAGGGATATAAGGCTATCCTGAATCCGAACATATCTTTTATTGGGTTTTATAAAAAAATTTATATTTTTCAACGTCGGATTATTTTTCCAGGCTTGCTTTAAACCAGAGATCTTAATATATCTGTCAATTAAATAGTCACCACTATCTGTTTTACTTAACAGCGTTTTTTTGATCATTAAGCGGGATCTGTATAACTCCAACAAATTATCACCCTGAAAAATTATACCAACAATAGGTGCCCCAAAACCAATTATGGCGAAATTGTTAGCTGAACCTCCACTATCTCCACCTGCTTCCTGTAAAACAAAAGTGCTTGTTGCTATATAGACTGTTTTTTGTTTATTGATATAAATATAACCGATAATACCACCAATTAACATAACTACCAGAATTATTGCCCAGTAAGACAACATATATTTAAACCAATGGACGATAACGAGCAATATTTCTTTAAATGAAATCTCATCAGTAAGAGAAGATCCATTTTTAATATTGGTATCCTGATAATTTTTAAGACCTTCAGAATTCATACGGTAACATGATTATTGATAATTATGGTTTAACAAATGCAAATACTATAGCTGATATAACAATATCAGTACGCCCGGTCAGTAAACCCGGATAAATTTCACCCATGTTTTTCCTGATTTTTGAAGTAGTTTGTTCAACGGTAAGTTCGCAAACACTTATTATCTCCACATATTGCAGCCTGATTACATTTTCAGTGCTTACTTTCAAAGTATGCAAACACATTAAATCAAACTTATGTTTTCCCTAAAAGAAATTTAACCCGGCATTAATAATTTAAGCCATTTATATTATCTGAAAGATTTGGGAAATTCATTTAATCCAATCATAGAACCATTATTGAATATATCATTTCATGTATGAGGAGAGCAGGCAGGGCCTTATTTCAAAAAAAAGGCTTGCGAAGTTTTAAAACCCCACAAGCCTCTAATATTACTTAATAAAATTTATCGGTCAATTGACTGGCCTCTACTCCTATTCACCATATCACTCTTCAGCGTCGCGATCCGGATCGGGCTTATAGTTTTTCTCCAGTTCTGCAAGCCCTTCTTTGCCATAAGCAAAACGGGTAATCACATAAAACAGCACCGGCACTATAAATATAGCCAATGATGTAGCGGTAAGCATCCCGCCAAATACGGTCCATCCTATGGTTTTTCTGGCTACCGCGCCTGCGCCTGTTGCAAATACCAATGGCAATACACCTAATATAAATGCCATTGATGTCATAATAATTGGCCGCAAACGTAATCGTACGGCTTCTAAAGTTGCCTTTT